>JAGQXH010000444.1 GCA_020436695.1 Lewinella sp.
GGCGTAGAGTTCGATTGGGGGGGCACCGTAAAAGTAGGTCCGGATATGATGACCGGACATCCCGGTATTTTTGCCGGTGGTGACATGGTACCCAGCGAGCGAACCGTTACCGTCGCCGTCGGGCACGGTAAAAAGGCCGCCCGCTTTATCGATGGTTATCTGCGTGCTAAGCCCTATGTAAAACCTGCCGCTCACCCGCTGGTCAGCTGGGATAAGTTGCATCTGTGGTACAAGACTTTCGCTCCGCATTCCGAACAGCCGGAAATTGAGGTGGTAGAACGTACGGAAGACTTCCGGGAAGTGGTTGGAGGTCTTTCCGAAGAACAGGCCCGCTATGAGGCTATGCGCTGTTTATCTTGCGGTAACTGCTTCGAATGCGACGGCTGTTATGGTGCCTGCCCGGAAGATGCGGTGATCAAACTCGGACCGGGTAATCGCTATCGCTTCGACTATGACCTTTGTACAGGCTGTGCGGTTTGCTACGAGCAGTGCCCGTGTCACGCTATTGAGATGGTATCGGAAGTATCACCGGAGGAAATGATCGAGTCGGCAGTAGTAAGCATTCTCGATTAACGCATCGACCGGGTGCCCACTGCACCTGCAACCACCAAAAATTTAGGAAATGAGCACTACCATAAAAAATAAGATCGCTACACTGGATGGAAACGAGGCCACGGCTTATGTGGCCTTCAGGGTGAATGAAGTGTGCGCCATTTATCCGATCACCCCTTCTTCGCCGATGGCCGAATTTGCGGATGAATGGGCCGTAAAAGGAACGACCAATATCTGGGGTAATATACCGGAAGTGATTGAAATGCAAAGCGAAGGCGGCGCTGCCGGTGCCGTGCACGGAGCCCTGCAGACAGGGGCGCTAACCACCACGTTTACAGCGTCACAGGGGTTGATGCTGATGTTGCCCAACATGTACAAGATCGCCGGTGAGTTGACCTGTGCCGTATTCCATGTGGCCGCCCGTTCACTGGCTGCCCAGGCACTGTCTATTTTCGGTGACCATAGTGATGTAATGGCGGCGCGGACTACCGGTTTTGCCATGTTGGCCTCTGCCTCCGTGCAGGAAGCTCACGATATGGCTCTGATCAGTCAGACTTCAACCTTGGAAGCACGTATTCCTTTTATTCACTTTTTTGACGGTTTTCGTACTTCGCACGAAGTAAGCAAGATCACGCTTTTGCCGGATGAACATATTCGGGCCATGATCGATGATCAGTGGGTGATCAAGCACCGGCAGCGCGGCCTCAATCCGGATAATCCCTTTATCCGGGGAACGGCTCAAAACCCGGATGTTTTTTTCCAGGCCCGGGAAACCGTAAACCCGTTCTACCAGAAAACGCCGGAGATCGTAGAACGTGCCATGCGCAAGTTTGGTGAATTGACTGGGCGTCATTACAGTCTATTTGATTATACAGGAGCGCCGGATGCCGAACGGGTCATCATTTTGATGGGGTCCGGTGCTCAAACCGCTGCCGAGACGGCTGCCTATCTGGCGGATCAGGGAGAAAAGGTGGGCGTGATCCAGGTACGTTTGTACCGGCCTTTCTCCACTGACCACTTACTACAGGCGCTGCCGGAAACGGTTAAGAAAATTGCCGTACTGGATCGCACCAAAGAACCCGGCGCTGTAGGCGAACCGCTTTATCAGGATGTACTGGCTGGTATGATGGAGGCTAATCAACTCGGACAACTAAATACGATGCCTAGATTGGTGGGTGGTCGTTACGGTTTGTCATCCAAAGAGTTTACCCCCGCCATGGTGAAGGGTATTTTCAGCGAACTTGAAAAAGATCAGCCGAAAAATCACTTCACTATCGGTATTTACGATGATGTAAGCCATACCAGTCTCGAATACGATCCGGAATTTACACTGGTTGATAAAACCATGACCCAGGCCCTTTTCTTCGGTCTGGGAGCCGACGGTACCGTGGGGGCCAACAAGAACAGTATCAAGATTATCGGTGAGCATACTGATCTGCACGCACAGGGCTATTTCGTTTACGATTCCAAAAAATCCGGTGCCAAGACCGTATCTCACCTTCGATTTGGTAAAAATCCGATTCGGGCGCCTTATCTGATCCGCCGGGCGGACTTTGTCGCCTGCCACAAATACAATTTTGTGGATAAGGTAGATATGTTGTCATACGCCAAGCGGGGAGCCACCTTCCTGCTGAACACGCCTTATGGGCCGGATGAGGTTTGGGATCAGCTACCTCGTTCTATGCAGGAGGAAATTTTAGAGAAAAACCTGTCATTTTATGTGATCGATGCCTCCAAAGTTGCACAGGCAGCTCGGATGGGTGCCCGAATCAACACCATCATGCAGACCTGTTTCTTTGCCCTCTCCGGTGTATTGCCTAAAGACGAAGCGATAGGGTACATCAAAAAAGCGATCGAAAAAACCTACTTTAAAAAAGGAAAAGCCGTCATCGACCAGAACTTCAAAGCTGTGGACCTGGCCCTAAGTCATCTCCACGAAGTATCGATCCCGGCAACGGTCAGCAGTGTGCGTGAACTACCGCCCATTGTTCCGAAAGAAGCGCCGCCCTTCGTACGGGAAGTAACGGCGATGATGATGAAGGGACTGGGTGACGAACTGCCGGTCAGCATGTTACCCGAAGATGGTACTTATCCCAGCGGTACTACCAAGTGGGAAAAACGCAATATTGCCGATGAAGTGCCGGTATGGGACCCGCAGGCCTGCATTCAGTGCGGCAACTGTAGTTTTGTTTGTCCGCACAGTGTCATCCGCGCCAAGTACTACAACAAAGGCTATCTGGATGATGCTCCGGCCAACTTCCAGTCTGCTCCGATCAATGCCCGCGGTTTCCCGGAAACCCGCTATACCCTGCAGGTCTATCTGGAAGACTGTACCAGCTGTAATCTTTGTGTAGAAGCCTGTCCGGTAGTCCATCCGGAAGATCCTAAGAAACGGGCCATTAACATGGAGGCAAAAGCTCCGATCCTGGAACAGGAACAGGAAAATGTTACCTTCTTCGAAGCCCTGCCGATGAATGACCGGGCTAAGATCGACTTCTCGCTGGTGCGTGGAGCGCAGTTCCTGGAACCGCTCTTTGAATTCTCCGGTGCCTGTGCCGGTTGTGGCGAAACGCCTTATGTTCGCCTGCTGACCCAATTGTTTGGTGATCGTCTGATCGTGGCGAATGCGACGGGTTGCTCCTCCATCTACGGCGGTAATCTGCCGACGACGCCCTGGACGACTAATGAGCAGGGCCGTGGTCCGGCCTGGTCCAACTCCCTTTTCGAGGACAATGCCGAATTTGGTCTGGGTATGCGTGTGACGGTGGATAAACACACCGCCATGGCCCGGCAACTGCTGGAGAAAATGGCAGATCTTTTCCCGGCCGAACTGGTGAACGGTATCCTTAGCTCCGCACAGAGCAGGGAATCCGAGATCCAGCAACAAAGATACCGGGTAGGCAAACTGAAAGCCATACTTCTGAAAATGGGTACACCGGAAGCACAATTGTTGCTTTCCGTTGCCGACAATCTCGTGCGGCGTTCAGTTTGGCTACTGGGCGGTGACGGCTGGGCTTACGATATCGGTTCCTCCGGCGTAGACCATGCCCTGGCCAGTGGAAAAGACATCAACATTCTGGTAATGGATACCGAGGTGTACTCCAATACCGGTGGTCAGATGTCGAAAGCTACACCAACGGCGGCGACGGCCAAATTTGCGGCGGCCGGGAAGCGGGTTGGTAAAAAGGACCTGGCGTTGCAGGCCATTTCCTACGGTAATGTTTATGTGGCCCAGATCGCGATGGGTGCCAATCCGCAGCAGACCCTGCTCGCCATGAGGGAGGCTGAAGCCTATCCCGGACCGTCACTCATCCTGGCTTACAGCCACTGTATTGCCCACGGTATCCGGATGGAAAAAGGACTGGATCAGCAGGATCTGGCGGTGAAATCAGGCTACTGGCCGTTGATCCGCTACAATCCGACTTTGCGTAAGGTCGATAAGAACCCGTTCGTACTGGATTCGCCCCGGCCTTCTATTGCGTTGAAGGATTATGCTTATCGCGAATTGCGGTATCAGATCCTTACCCGGACCAATCCGGAAGAAGCGGAACGACTGATGAAACTGGCTCAGGAACTGGTGAATATCCGTTGGCAAAGCTATGAGGATATGGCCAGCTGGACAGCTGATTCTTTTACTCCGGTTGCTTGATATTTTGGGGTGTGCAGGTTTTGAAGTGCTCAGGTGTCGAAGTTCACCGAACACCTCAAAACATCAACACCTGAGCACCCGAACACCTCAACACGTCAAATCAAAAAAAATGGATCTCTCAACAAAATATCTAGGTCTTTCCCTTCGCTCCCCAATTGTGGTATCGGCCTGCCCATTATCCGAAAATGTGGATAACATTGAAAAGATGGAGCAAATGGGCGTCGGAGCAGTTGTGCTGTTTTCCCTGTTTGAAGAACAGATCCGACGGGAGACACAATACTATGAATCTGTGCTTCAGGCCACTTCCAATTCTTTTCCGGAAGCGCTGGATTATTTCCCTGATCTTGACGATTATCGGGTGAGTACGGATCGTTATCTGGAACTGATCCGGGAAGCTAAAGAAAAAGTGGATATTCCCATCATCGGCAGCCTGAACGGCATTAGTGATGCAGGTTGGATCGAGTACGCCCAACTGATCGAAGATGCCGGTGCAGATGCACTGGAGATCAACGTATTCCTGATCCCGGGAGACATCGGCCTGGATGGGGTATTCATCGAAAAGAAATACCTCGATATTGTCACCCGCGTGAAGCAAAATGTATCCATCCCGGTGGCGATCAAGCTCAATCCGTATTTTTCTTCAATGGGCCATATGGCTAGACAGCTGTTGTCCGCCGGTGCCGACGGATTAGTATTGTTCAATCGTTTTTATCAGCCGGATTTCAATATCTACAACCTGAAAGTAGAACCTAGTCTGGAGTTCAGTAGTGCCAGTGAGATCCGTCTTCCGCTGCTTTGGTTGTCCGTTTTATACGGTAAGCTGAATCTTTCACTGGCCGCTACTACCGGCGTGCAAAGCGCCACGGAAGTTGTGAAATATTTGCTGGCCGGTGCGGATGTAACCATGACCGCTTCGGCCCTTTACCGGCACGGCATCGGCTATCTGGAAACGATGCACGATGATCTGCGTACCTGGATGCAGCGGATGGGTTTCACCTCCGTAGAAGCTTTTAAAGGAGTGATGAGCCAAAAGAACATCAGTGATCCGACTGCTTTTGAGCGTGCGAATTATATCCGGATATTGGAAGGGGTATAGCCAAATATGAAGCTATTAATTATGAACCTATCCGAATTATTAAACAACAAATTAAAGAGTTGAAAATCAATGTTCTATTATGCGGGGAGTTACTGTCGGTTGCCAGTTGATCAGTTGGTCAACCGGCAACTGATTAACCGGCAACTGATTGACTCTTTGCCCATAGAATCGTAAATTGCACTGGACCCGGACGAATGTAACACTTAGCTAAGTTCTTCACAGTGCAAATGCTTAATGAACAACCAATACGCTCTGTTATTCGTTCTGACCATCTTTTTATTCCCCTACTTCCTGTCGGCACAAGATGAGGATGCGGCCTTACAGGCTGCTGAAATTCAGCTAACCGGAGCACAGGCGGCCAAAGATCGAACCGCTTTAGCGGATGCCCATCTCAAACTGGCAGATCTTCACCACGTCAAAAATCATTTTCCTTTATCGCGGGATCACTATCTGCAATCCCTGCAGAACCGGGACTCCATTCAGGATACCGATGTTTGGGCCGCTATTCACCGAAAACTGGGTGACGCCTATACCCGGGTGGGGAGTTTTGAAGAGGCGTTGGGAGCACTTCGAATTGCAGCGGATTATTATCAGTCGCAGCATATGCTCAATAAATTGGGCGATACCAAAAGATTGATCGGAGCTGCGCGAATTGCACTAGGAGATCTGGACGAGGCCGAACGGGAATTTCTGGAATGCCTCGAACTGTTTGCTCCCGAAAATGCAGTGGATACCACTACGCTGGCCGATGCTTTGCTGGCCACCGGGATACTTTACAGTAAGAAAGCAGATTACCCGCAGGCGCTGACCTATTATCACCGGGCGGAAGATCTGTACCGGGCACAGAATAACCGGCAGCGGCTGATGTATGTCTACAATAATATCAGCGGCACTTATCTGGCGGAAGGGAATACCCCGAAAACATTGGATTATTTACTGCAGGCGCTGTCACTCTCCGAAGAATTCGATTTCAAACTGGGCGTATTGGGTGGTCTGAGCAATATTGCAATGGTCTATCAGATACAAAAGGATTACGAGCAATCGCTGAAATACCTGGAAAGGGCTGAAAGACTCAATCTGGAGGTCGGTGATAGCTCACAAATGGCCCGTATTCTGAGTAACAAGGGCGTAGCATTACAGGAGCTGAATCGCACGGAAGAAGCCCTCGATAACCACCTGAAAAGTTTGCAGCTAAGGACTGCGATCGGAGATAAGACCGGTATGGCCAGTAGTCATCTGAAGCTGGGGACTTTGTATGTTAAATTGGGTGATCTGGAACTGGCTAACGATCATCTTAATACGGCGCTTCAACTTTGGAAGGAGGCAGGTGATCAAAAAGGTATTGCCAAAAGTTACGAAGAATTGGGCGATCTGGCCCTGGCGCAACATCAATACCAAACGGCTCTAGACTGGTGTCAGAAAGGATATGCTATTGCCGGGCCGTTAAAACTGGCGGAAGAGCTGGAAGGAACCTGTTTGTGTTTGACTAATGCTTACGAAAAGACCGGTGACTTTCGCCGGGCACTGGCTTTCCACCAACGATACATAACGGTACGTGATTCCACAGTGAATGGGGAGCGAACCCGTGAGCTGACCCGCATGGAAATGCAGTATACCTTCGATGCCGAAAAAGAACGTATCACTCTGGAACAACAGCAAAAAGAAGCACTCCTGCACGCTCAGATCCAGCGCCAGCGATTGATCCGAAATGGATCGATAGGGGGCTTAGCGGCAGGCCTGCTAATCATTGCGTTGTTATGGCGCAGCTATCGCCAGAAACAAAAAAGCAACCGCCTGCTGGAAACCCAGAAAAACACCATTCAACAAACCCTGGAAGAACGAGAGACGCTTCTGAAAGAGATCCACCACCGGGTAAAGAATAACCTGCAGGTGATCTCTTCTCTGCTGGGATTGCAGGCGCTATCAATAAAAGATCAGCAGGTGCTCGATGCTATTGAAGAGGGACGCAACCGGGTTC
>JAGQXH010000445.1 GCA_020436695.1 Lewinella sp.
CACACCACTGGCACAGGAACTGGGCAACAGCAGTCCGGAATTCAACGAGTTTCCTCCAATTGTGATCTGTGCCGGCGCACAACTAAATTTCGACCATTCGGCTACCGATCCGGATGGAGATCAGCTGGTATATGAATTTTGCAGCCCGCTGGACGGCGGCGATAACAATACGGATCAGATCCTGCTGGCTACCTGCGATGGTGCTGCTCCCGCACCTGCCTGTGCACCGCCTTATAATACGGTCAGTTTTCGCGCTCCGGATTTTACGCCTTTCACCCCGCTCGGAAGTGGGGGTAGTGCTGTACGGATCGACCCGCGAACCGGAATGATCACGGGTGTTCCGGAATTGCTGGGACAGTTCGTGGTCGGCGTTTGTGTATCGGAATACCGCAATGGAGAACTGTTAAGCCGGGTTTCCCGGGATTTTCAGTTCAATGTGGCTAATTGTGACCCGCAGGTCGTGGCGGATGTACGGGAAGACTACGTTACTCCGGATCAGGAACTGGCCATTAACTCCTGCGGTATTAATACCGTCCAGTTTGAGAATCAGAGTTTCCTCGAACAGTTTATTGACCAGTTCGTCTGGGAATTCAACATCAACGGTACCATTCAGACCTTTAATGAATGGGAGCCGACGGTGACTTTTCCCGGAGTCGGGACCTATACCGGAGAACTGCGCCTGAACGAGGGCACCGATTGCGGAGATACCGCTACTATACTGGTCAATATCTTTCCAGATATCACCGCTGATTTCAGCTATGAATACGACACCTGTGTGGCCGGGCCCGTCCATTTTACGGACCTTTCCGTCACCGGAAGCTGCTGCATGACGAAATGGGACTGGAGTTTTGGAGAAGGTGGCCGCTCCAATCGTCAGAATCCCGTATATACCTACCGCACCCCCGGTGATCTGCCGGTAACGTTGACGGTGCGAGATACTAACCAATGTGAGGAAAGTATTACCAAGATCCTGCCGTATTATCCGGTACCTGCGCTCATTGTTATTGCGCCTAGCGCCTTTACCGGTTGTACGCCCGCTGAGATCTTCTTTGACAACCTGTCTTATCCCATAGATACAACTTACGATATCTTGTGGAATTTCGGTGATGGAGGTCAGAGTACGGACATCAGTCCGTTCCATGTTTACGAAGACCCCGGCACGTTTACGGTCGATGTATCTATTGTGTCACCTATCGGCTGTGAAACGGATACTATCTTTAATGAACTGATCACGGTATTGCCTTCGCCGGAAGCGGGCTTTTCCTTTACGCCCGAAGAACCGAGTAACATCCAGCCTACGGTCTCCTTTACCGATGAATCGTCCGGTGCGGTGGCCTGGCGATGGGATTTCGGCACCAATTTTAATTCCAATTTGCCGAGCCCTACCTATACTTTCCCGGACACCGGCCGCTACGAAGTGGTACAACTCGTTACACATCCCAGCGGTTGCCAGGATACGGCGGTGGCCATCATTGATATCTTTCCGGAAGTGCGATACTTTCTACCCAACGCTTTTACACCAAATAACGATTCCAAAAATGACATCTACTTTGGTGAGGGCATTATGGATGGGGCCTCCAATTTCCGAATGACTATTTGGAACCGTTGGGGAGAACTGGTCTTCGAATCAACCGATCCCAATGAAGGCTGGAACGGGCGTAAACTGAATACCGGACGGGAATCTCCGAATGGCGTGTATGTCGTCCTGGTCAGTTACAATGAGCCCCGGGGGCAGTTGGTGGAGATCAAGGGGTACGCTACGCTGATTAGGTGATCTGTGAAGCACTCATGAAGTTGTAGCTGATGTGATTTTTTTAGATTTTTTTTCTGACTCGGGAGAAAAGTGGTGTTTGGTATGTTGTAGTTTTTCGTAATCTGTAATACAGAATCAATTATCATAAATTCCTATTGTTAGCCCAATAATATTTTATACAAGTAATACTATTCTTTCAATATCTGTCCTGTTTTGTTCATAGACTGCTTTTTTTTAGTTAAAACGATCAAAGTACTATCTGTAAGTAATTGAACATTATGTATTTAACATTGCAAAAAAAATTGTGATCGATTAAAATAAATTCCCGCCTTGACCTAAATTTAACACGCTTTATTAATCACTCACTAAAATTTGAGACTAGATGAAGAAAATTTCACTGAGTCTGCTGTTAACCATACTCACAGTTGGCCTGTATGCCCAGTTGACTGTGACCGGTATGGTGAAGGACGAGTCTGGCGAACCCTTATTAGGGGCGACTGTACTCGAAAAAGGGACAATCAACGGTACCGCCACGGATATTGATGGCGCCTACACCCTAACCGTTTCCGGCCCTGACGCGATATTGGAAATCTCCTATACCGGCTTCGAAGCTATGGAAATGCCCGTTCGTGGGCGTACCAATCTGGATATTACGATGTCCTCTGCCAGTATCGACATTTCCGAGGTTGTAGTGGTAGGCTACGGCGAGTCCCGCAAAGAAGGGCTCACCGGATCGGTCCAGTCACTTCGTTCGGACAAACTCGAACAGGTGCCCCTGGCATCCGTTGAGCAAACCCTTCAGGGCAACATTGCCGGTCTGCAGTCGGTGGCCAGTAGTGGTCAGCCGGGCTCCAACGTACAGATCCGCATCCGCGGTATCGGTTCAATTTCTGCTTCCAGTGAACCGCTGTACGTAATTGACGGTATTCCGGTAACCGCCGGTGATATCACACGTACCAACACCACGGCCAACACGATGGCTTCGCTCAACCCGAATGACATCGAAAGCATCACCGTACTGAAAGATGCTTCCTCTACGGCTATTTATGGTTCCAGAGGTGCCAACGGTGTTATCCTGATCACTACGAAATCCGGTAAGGAAGGCAAACCCAAGATCGCTTTGCGTACGCAAGTGGGTTGGAACGACTGGGCGGTATCCGATAGCCGCCGGCTTCAGCCGCTGAGCAGCACGGAATACACGGAGATGTTCCTGGAAGGCTGGATGAACCGCGGTGAGACCGTTGAAAAGGCTATCAGCCGTTTTCAGGGTTACTACGGCGACGCTGTGGAATTCGGCGCCAACGGGGAGATCCAGAAAGTAAATGTAGAAACCAACTGGGTGGAAGGTATTTCCCGTACCGGTCAGAACCAGAGTTATGACCTGAGTGTGCAGGGGGGGACTGATAAAGTCACTTATTATGCTTCGGCAGGTTATTTCAGCCAGGAATCACCCATTATTTACTCCGGACTGGATCGCTACAATTCCAGATTGAACCTGACCGCGCAGCTGAGCGATCGCTTCTCCATTACCAACAACCTCTCTGCTTCTTATCTTGAGCAAACAGGTATGAGTGACGGTAGTGGCTGGGCCAACCCGATGTATAACGCTTACTTCCTGGCACCGGTAATTCCGCTGTACGACGAGCAGGGACGTTTTTATGGTGACCACGCCAGCTTCTTCATGGGGGGTAACAACCCGGTAGGTAGCTTGTCAGGTGATGACGATCGCGGATTCAGCCAGACCCGGATCATGGATAACCTGAGTGCCAGCTGGAAGATTATCGACGGATTGACCTTCCGTTCGGCCTGGGCGTTTGACATGATCAATATTCAGGAGAACTTTTTCCGTAACGGTCGTTATGGCGATGGACGAAACAATGGTGGCTACGCCAATGAATACGTGCGCAACGAACTAAACTGGATCGGTACCCAGACGCTGAACTACGCATTGACGCTGGGCGACAATCACAATATTACCGCTCTGTTGGGGTATGAAGCTCAGAAGAATACCCGGAAAGGTGTACAGGCTTCCGGCGAAGGTTTCCCTGATCCGACCCTGCGTACACTGGCAAGTGCCGCCACCCCGACTCAGGCCAGCAGTGATATTACGGAATACTCTTTCTCTTCCATTTTCTCAAGACTTGACTATAACTTCAACTACAAGTATTACCTCTCTGCTTCTATCCGCCGTGACGGTTCTTCCCGTTTCGGTGCCAACAACCGCTTCGGTACGTTCTGGTCAATTGGCGGTTCATGGCGTTTGGATCAGGAACCGTTCCTGGAGAATTCCGCTCTGTTCACTGATCTGAAACTGCGGGCCAGTTACGGTACCAACGGTAATGCCGGTATTGGTAACTACGATGCAAAAAGCCTGTTCGGTTATGGCTATGACTACGATGGAACCGGTGGTGGTGCCGTAAGTAACATCGGTAACCAGGACCTGACCTGGGAAACTTCTACCAACTTCAACGTGGGTATCGATTTCACTGTTCTGAGAGGTAGTCTGTCCGGTACCCTTGAATACTTTGAAAGAGAATCGGATAACCTGTTGCTGGACCGGCCGATCTCTGCTACTACCGGCTTTACCTCGCTGACACAGAACTTCGGTGCCATGAAGAACTCCGGTATCGAACTGACACTGAATGCCATGCTGGTCAATACGCCCGATTTCCAATTCGGAATTGGCGGTAATATCTCTTTCCTCAAGAACGAGATCACCCGCCTGGATGAGGAGATCATCGACGGTACCAAGATCCGTCGTGAAGGCCTGGACTTCCAGTCATTTTATTTGTATCAGTGGGCCGGTGTAAATCCGGATGACGGTACGCCGCTGTGGTATGTAGATGAGACTCGCTCCGAAACGACCGGCAATTTCAGCGAAGCTTCCCGCGTAGTAGATAAATCAGCTACACCTGATTTCTTTGGCGGTTTCAATCTGAATGCCGCTTTCAAAGGCCTTACATTGGATGCACAATTCTCGTTCAGCTGGGGTAATTATCTGTATGATTCTGAGGCTCGTTTCCTACAGGGTGACGGTGCATTGACTCCTCGTAGCCAGACCAATCTGAACTTGCAGCGCTGGCAGAATCCCGGCGATATCACCGATGTACCTTACTTCCGTTGGGGTGGTAACAACAATAGTAATGCTGCCAACATGACCCGCTGGTTGTTCGACGGTTCTTACGTTCGTCTGCGTAACCTGACACTGGCCTATAGCCTGCCGTCTAACCTGAGCTCCAAAGTGGGATTGTCTAATGCACGCGTTTACGTGAGAGGTACCAACTTCATCACCTTTGTGAAAGACGATCGACTGTATCATGATCCGGAAGCACAGATCAACGGTGTGATCAGTTCTCCGGTACCCAACCTGAAGACCCTGTCATTAGGCCTTGACCTGGGATTCTAAATTTTTAAAAAAGGAAATTATGAAATCAATCAAAATAAATATTCTTGCACTGGCTGCCCTGTTCAGCCTGTTTTCCTGCAAGGAAGAATTTCTGGAACTTGAACCATACCAGTCAGTCGACCTGGAATCGGCCATTGAGACCATCGATGGTTATAAGGCGGCTGTATTGGGAACTTACTCCGGTATGCAGTCCTCCAATTATTACGGACGTTATTTCATACTGGTGCCGGACGTTATGTCTGACAATGTAAAACAGAACAGCCAGGCCAACCGCGCGGCACTGCAGTCCGATTTCAACGTAGTGGCCAATGATGGGATCGTTTCCGGCATGTGGAACACGATCTATAATGTTATCGCTCGTGCCAATACAGTGATCAATGCTGATGCGGAGATTCCTGATGCCGTTGCAGATGACAGAGATCAGCTTGTTGGGGAGGCTTATACCATCCGGGCTTTGGCCCATTTCGACTTGGTACGTATTTATGCACAACATTACGGCTATGCTTCCGGTAACAGCCAGGAGGGTGTTCCCATTGTAACCGTATTCGATAAAGACTCCCGGCCTCGTCGTAATACGGTTGCTGAGGTATACAGCCAGGTGGTCAGTGACCTCACGCAGGCAATTTCTCTATTGAATATGGACCTGGGCAGCGCCCGTATTTCTCAAAACGCTGCTAAAGCATTGCTGGCACGTGTATACCTCTATATGGGTGAATACGGTCTGGCCAAGTCATTAGCAGATGAGGTGATCAATAGCGGCGATTACGAACTGCTTTCCAATTCTGCTTATGTAGATGCCTGGAGTAACGGTGGTTCACCCGAGTCTATTTTTGAGATCGCTTTTAATGAGGTTGACAATAACGGGTCCGATGCGCTGGGCCGGATGTACATTGTTAACGGCTACGGCGATTATCTGCCGGCCGGTGACCTGCTTGATCTTATTCCGGAAGGTGATGTTCGGTGGGGCCTGTTTAAGGAAGACACCAATTTGAGTGGCGAATACGGTACGCTCAGAGTGGATAAATATCCGAACCCTTCCGTGCAGAACAACACACCGGTGATCCGTTTGTCAGAGGTTTACCTCATCCGCGCAGAAGCCAGTGCCCGTACGGGAGACGAAGATGGAGCCCGCGCCGACCTGGATGCCATCCGCATGCGCGCGCTGCCTACGGCGGAAGCTACTACGGCCGGCGGCGATGACCTGATCGATGCCATCCTGACGGAGAGAAGGATCGAACTGATGTTTGAAGGCCAGCGCCTGTGGGATCTGATGCGGACCAAGCAGGATCTGGTGCGCAACAACTGCACCAACTCCGTATGTGAACTGACGTATCCGAGTGATCGTTTCATTTCACCCATTCCGCAATCTGAGCTGGATGCCAATGAGAATATGACTCAGAATCCGAGTTATTGATACTAAGATGATTTGATGCTTTGATACTGCGATGTTTAACTTCATCGTAGTATCGCAGCATTGTAGTATTATTACATCAAAAAAATAAAGGTTTCATTACCTTGTTTCGCGAAATATGCTTACTTTTGCCCCGCTTTAAAACGAAGTGTTAAATATACTACCATGGATGCTATTAAGTTTGTACACGAGCAATTGACGGCAGAGAAATCATTACCTGCATTTCGCGCTGGTGATAATATAGTGGTGAATTACCGTATTGTGGAGGGTGATAAAGAGCGTATCCAGTCCTTCCGTGGCGATGTGATCCAGATCAAAGGAGCAGGTCCTACCAAGACCTTTACGGTTAGAAAAATGTCTAACGGAGTAGGCGTAGAGCGTATTTTCCCATTCGCTTCTCCTAATATAGTAGAGATTCAGGTTACCAAGCGTGGTAAAGTACGTCGCTCCCGTCTGTTCTACCTGCGCAATCTGGTAGGTAAGAAAGCTCGTATCAAAGAACGCACCTTCGTTAAGGAATCGAAATAAGATTTTCCTTTAGGGGTAAGTCAGGCATAAAAAAGCCGGACAGTGATCAATGGTCATTGTCCGGCTTTTCTGCGTTTTGGGGAGAGGGCGCAGGGATTTGCATGGATTACATGGAGTAGCATGGGCCATGCCATCCATGCAATCCCATGCCATCCATGCCACGCTTT
>JAGQXH010000446.1 GCA_020436695.1 Lewinella sp.
GTCACATGACATCGTGTCTGTCGCTTTCCAATAGGTATTGCCGTCACAATCAACTGTATCTTCGGGATAATCCTCCTGCCCGGTATTCATTAAACCACCGTAGATTGAACGGAGTTTATTTTCACTCAGCTGATCCTTTGATTTCAGCTTATGTATTCAATGCAGGAATTAAAAGACTTAAATGGAGAGTTATTAAAAACTTCTCAAATTCCATAAATCTTTTAAATTGTGAAGAAGCGTTAAACGTGAAAAAAAATGATCAGGGTGATCAAATGAAACGAATAAAAAAGACCGGATCAACTCTAAAATAAATGCTTGATAGAAGGTAGAGTGGTGTTTGCAATTACAGTTAAAAACGGAAAAAGTTAGTGAGAGATTTCGCATTTTTTGTGTTTTATCAGATTCAGAGAGAAATAAAACATTCAACATAATTACTACCAAAGCGGCTTTGTTCCCTACGGAAGGTAATTTGTTATTGCCAATAGTGGCCGCAAGCTTACAAAAAGATCTGCAACTGCATTCTCAACTGCGACATCACGTCTTTACTGTCCGTAATGGCTGCCTCCCGGATATCGCCCCGCATGCGGTGGTATTCCAGCGTGATCTTGGTATTATGACCTTTCATAAAATAGTTGACGCCCAGGTCTAATGTGGAGAGCGGTGCTTCCAGACCTTCATAATCACCCCATTGAAAAGCCGCATAAGGCATGAGTTTGGTGGAACCGAAATAATATCCCACCTGGCCGTACCAGTTCTGGCCGGTACCTACCCAGCGGCTGACGTAATTCTTCCCAAAGTCAAAGTGCTGGGCTGCGACGTAGGCATGTAGGGCATTCCCGTTGTGAACGGGTTTGTCCATATAGACATCCACGGCAAAATGCTTGACATTATGGTGGGCGCCGGTCTCGGCACAGTACATGCCGCCGGGCTGGTTAAAGAATCCGCCGCCGATGTTGAGTACGGATTTTTTTCCGAGGTAGGTGCCGGTTTGTGAAGGCAGCAGGTTGGATTCCGTATCCCAGAAGCTGTATTTGACGTAACCCGTAATGATCATACCTCCGGTGCTATGGCCGTTCCAGTCGGTCTGCTGCACACCGTTATAGGTCAATCCGCTGTTGCGAATACCGTAATCCTGACCGTCTCCGAGGGTCTTCCAGGAAGGTGCATTGAGCGCCAGCCGATAATCCAGCCGGTGTATTTGTCCTTTGAAATAGATGCCTAAGTGACGCGCGTATTGATCGGTTACGCCGAGAGAATGCCAGGAGGCAAAGGGGCGCGACTGGTCCATGGTCATCATACTGATGGTACTGGCACTGGCCAGGCGGGTCATCCCGTTCCAGTAATGCAGCCCGGCGCCTACCTGTAGAAAGGGATGCAGGCTCACTTCCCCCCAGGCACTATGTACAAACAATTGGGGGGAATTGTATCCTTCCCCTCCCAGAGGAGACATATTCTTCGGAGTGAAACTGTTCATCCCGATATGGGTCCAGATCAGTACTTTGGAAGACAGACGGGCCAGTAAAGCCAGACGAGCCCGCCGGATCGATGGCGTGATCTGCCACTCGGCGCCAGGATCGGAAAGATCCTGAGAGCAAAGCTGGAATTGTTGCCAGCTGAGGATGCGCAGATAGTTACTGCCGTCCTCATTCAGCTTGAGTACCAGCGGCGTATATGCAGCTTCCTTTTGATCGTTATTGCCGGATCTCTCCTGGGCTAAAGTGGTGGTGGTAATGGTTAGGGCAAGTAAAAGATGAAGAAAGAATTTATACGTTGCCATTTGACCAAATATTTAATTCAAAGGCTAAGTTATTGGCCGGCTACCGTAAAGCATATGATGAAGATCATGTTTAGGGGTGGCTTTCATCCTCTTGGACTCATGAATGCATTTTAGACTAAAGAACGGAAAAAAATATGGGCATCGACATAACCCAAATCCTCTTGAAAGAATCCGCCGGGCACTGTTCCAATGATCTCAAAACCGTGTGCTTTCCAAACCCGGATGGCGGCAGCATTGGTGCTTACTACCAGATTGAACTGCATGCCCCGGTAGCCCAGTTGCTTTGCCGTCTGTATGGAATGGTTGCAAAGGACCGAGCCGATGCCATTACCTCTTGCACTGCCGGATACCATATAAGCTCCATTGGCAATATGGCTGCCGTAAGCGGGTTGATTAGGACGTAAAATGTAAGCTCCGGCAATCCTGCCATCCAACTCAGCCACGTATACCGGATTGTCAAGATTGATCCAGACCGCTTCAATTTGTGCTCTCGAATAGGAGGCGTCGTAGGGAAAATAGATCTTCTGGTCCATTACTTCTTTCCACATTTGCCAAACGGTATCAAGATCACTCTTGCTGGCAGGGCGGACGACTATTGAAGCAGGTTCCATCAAAATGTAAATGATGAGGTGAGATTTGGGAATTTGATCGAAGGTTTAGAGAGGCTGGAATCGTGAAGATGGTAGGGAGCCGTTAAGTCAGACCGGCTCCCTGCTATCTGTGCGTGGTTTACTTCAACCGGGCTTTCAATCCGATCCGGATAGAATTAGTGTGGATGCGGTCATAGTAGGGCCCCAAACCATCATTGGGATAAAGTATAGAATGGCTATAGGTAGGTTGCGCATAAATGCTCCAGTAATCGGTAAAGAACCATTCGGCACCAACACCGATATGGCCACTCATGAAGCTGTTCTTACCGAAGTCACCTCCTTCCAACCACCCTTTCGTGAAATTATCGAAAAGTGATCTAACCGAAGGCGCATTTCTGCCACCACCGCGATTGGGATCCGTAGGCTCCGGGCGGAACGTATCGGATTCGAAGCCTTCCGGATTAGCCAGATAATAGTTGGACTGCGTGGTAACATTGAGCGACATGCCCGCCAGCGCGTATACCCGGAAGCGATCCTTGCGGAAAATGTCGTAGCGGAAATTCACCGGGATCTGGAAAACATCCAGATCGAACTGTTTGGTGCCGTCGCCGAACAACCCTTCCTCTACACTGCCGTCGAGAACGAGGAAGGGTAGTGGGAAATATTTTATGTTGGAATAGACCAGCCCGGTTTCTATCTCCCAGCGGTTTTTCTCCAAACCGATGGTCAATCCGCCGCTATAGCCAAGAGAGTAGCGATCTGCCTGATATTTGTCACCCCGGATAGTCGTCTCCGGAGTGATCACCCGGTTGTAATTCGGACCACCGAACATACCGACGCGAAGAAAGGTCTGTTGCCGTACCGCTTTAGCCTGCTGATCCATCTGCCCCTTACAAGTGATGCACAAGGGGCGCACCATATTGGAGGGAAGGACCGTCATAATCCCCAGTGTGTTGGAAGAATTTACACCCAGGATAGTCGATTCCGCTTTGGCTACCGACTGGTCGAAAATGGCCGACGAAGCAGGTTTTGTCGTACCCGGAAGCGCGAGATCCTGCATCTTGGAAGGCAGCTGATTCGGTCTGTTCAACCCGGATAGCGCTTCAGGCGCAGATATGGGAGCCGGTTGGATATTCGTAACAACCGGTTCTTCCGGCTGATCTGACTGGGCGATAAGCCGGCTGGTTGTTGCCCGGTTTTGAGCCTCCGGATCACTCACTGCCTGACCAAGGCCTGCCGCGGCCTGATCAGGTGTTCCGTCGGCGGAAATGTTCACACCGGCTATCAGGTCGGAGGCAGCCGGTGGGTTGTCCTGTTCAATCTGTTCCAGACCTGCCTGCGGCCGGGCCGGTTTCGGCGTCTCGTAGAGATGCTGCGGAGCCCGGTCGGTAGAAAGCGGCAGGCGTACGAAGGTGATTAAGAGTAAGGCCAGAAGGGATAATTCCATGGCCTTGTAATGAATGATCCGTTTGCCCACCAGGGCATTGGCTTCCAGCTTTTTCAGCAACATGGGCCAGTGGTTCGGATCGTATGGCTTTTCGAAGCGGTGCATACGTTCGTAGATCGCTTCTTCCATGGTCTGCATTTCGGCTCCGGCGGGAGCACCTTCATCTTCCATTCCTTCCAGGCGCTCAGACAGCCAATCCCATGTCTCGGGACGGTAAGCTGTGCCCAAGCCGGATAACTTTTGCCGAATGATATCATCCAGCGGATCAGGAGTATCGTCCAGTGCGTCCAGACGTTCATTCAGCCAGTCCCAGGTCTCGGGGCGATATGATGCACCGAAACCGTTCATCTTCTCCCGGATGATCTCGTCCAACTTGTTCGACTTATCCTTCATATCCGTAGTTTCTAGCGCCCAACATTTCCCGCAGTTTCATTCTGGCCTTCACCAGGTTGGAGCGGGAGGTACTCTCGGTAATATCCAGTGTCTGAGCTATTTCCCGGTGGGAATAGCCTTCGATGACGTATAAGTTAAAAACAGCCCGGTAAGCGGGCGATAATTCCTGTATGGCGGCCAGGATCTCCTGCTCGGAGCATTGACTGATGGCATCTGCTTCGTCATTGCTGAGATCATAGGCCTCTTCAATGTCTTCGGTCCGTCTGCGAATGGTTTTCCGGTAATAATCGATGGCTGTGTTAACCATGATGCGCCGGATCCAGGCAGAAAGTGACGTCCCCGGTTGATACTTGCCGACATTCTTGAAAACCTTTATAAAACCTTCGTGCAGAATATCCAGGGCATCTTCCTGATGATTGGCGTAGCGCAGGCATACCCCCATCATCTGGCTGTAGTACTCTTCATACAGCATTTTCTGTGCCCATCGTTCCCTGCGTATACAGGCTCTTATGAGGTCCCTTTCTTCGAAATTGTGTTGCAAAGCGATTTCCATGGTTCTAGTTGGCTAAGTTAACCGGTTTATGGAAATAAACCAGCAGGGACGACAGCTTTTCAACTGACTTTGACACTAATACGACAACGTTCGGCCGGGAACTTCTGCTGCCTCTGATC
Source organism: Lewinella sp. (assembly GCA_020436695.1). GTDB lineage: Bacteria > Bacteroidota > Bacteroidia > Chitinophagales > Saprospiraceae > Flavilitoribacter. Next base: position 4,880 of record JAGQXH010000446.1, read on the forward strand.
AGCTGTTGTGCCGGAAATTAACATGTTGAAGCACCAGAGTTTTGCTAAAAAGCATCTATCCAATTTATTATTTCCAATCTTTAACCATTTTACAATAGCCGCCATGACTGGTCTTCATCTGAAAATTTCCAATTCGTTATTCTTGCTTTCAATCATTTCTTTGCTGCTGGGCAGTTGCGGGAAAAATGACGGAGAAGAAGCATTTTTAAGCCGGGCATCTGACCATTTGGGCGCTATTAAGTCAGCTACCTATCTGATCACCACCGTAAGCAGCGCACCGGGCGATACGGCGAAGTTTTCGGAACCCAGAACCGGAAAGATCGATATCTACATCAATCCGGAAGATACGCTCATTGGAGCCAGTTCCGTTCGGTATATGCTGGAAGATTCGACCAGAGAAGAATGGTATTACGACGGAATAAGCCGTGGATTGATCAACTGGGAGAAACAATACGTCAAGGTCGATAGCTTTCAGGATCATCCCTATCCTTTTCGCCTGGTATATTACCCGATGTACGTCAAAGTAAAGGAGATTATCAAATACGCTTTCACTACGAAAGACAGTATACAAACGGAGTTTCACGACTTTGGAGACTCGCTTCGCTTCCGGCTGAGTATCTTCGATAAACACATTTATTTTCATACCAAACCAGTGGTGATCAGGAACGACTATATCCCCGAGGACGAGATCACCCGTTTCGAGATCTGGTTCCGCAAATCGGATGAGCTTCCCTACCGGATGAGGAGCCAATGGCATCATCTCACCTTATTTGAAGAGATCACCAAAGCGAGGGTCAATACATCGAAAGAGGTGAAATTCGTAGCAACAGACATCTTTCCGAACGACTTCCCCATTGCTCAGTTTACCAGAGAAGCCAGAAAAGATCATTCGGTACTGGAAGGGCAGGTCGCTGCCGATTGGAGACTAAAAGATGTGGATGGGAACGAAGTGGGGTTGAAGGATCTCGACAGTAAAGTGGTCATGATCCAGTTTACCGGAGTAGGATGCGGCCCCTGCCATCATTCACTTCCTTTTCTGAAAAAGTTGGTAAATGATTATCAGCATAAGAGCTTTGAACTGGTAGCCATCGAGACCTGGAGCAACAATATGGAAGGCCTCAGGCGCTATCAGGAGAGAAATGAGTTCAACTTTAAGTTTTTAAAAACCACCGAACGTGTCTCCAATGATTATCGCGTGCAGGCCGTGCCGGCATTTTTCATTTTGGATGAAGACCGAGTGATCCGTAAAATACTGACGGGTTACAGCGAGGCGATGAATGAGGAGATCGTGGGAATTATCAATTCCTTATTGTAAATTGGAAGAATAAAACCAATTCCTTAACCAAATTACTTCCTTACCAAATGCGACTCACTCAAAACCTCAGCTTTAAATTGCTAGTCAGCTTTGTCTGCCTGCTGGTTCCTGTTTTGAATATTTCAGCCCAAATCAAATCGCAGCCCTATCTGATGTCGGCAGAGATCGAGGAAAATGAGCGGATGAACCGCTTTATTAGCTTAAAATCAGAAGCCTATGCGCTGATTGGAGAATATGATAAAGCGGCTGCCTTATACTCTTTGGAATATGATACACGGGAATTGGCCGGCGAAAAAACAGGAGAACTCAGCGCGGAAGAACTGGCCTATTTTCAAACCTTCCAGCCCAAGGCAGCCATTGATTACATTCTCAAAAGGGCAGCAAGAGAGCAGATCATTATTATCAATGAGGCCCATCACCGTCCGCTGCACCGGGTATTCGTCGAAACGCTGCTACCTGGTTTACACGAACGCGGGTACCGGTACCTGGGGCTGGAAGCCCTGAGCTCGAACAGAAAGGATTCTTTGGCGCTGGGTAATGACACTCTGCTGAATGAACGGGGCTATCCGCTCAATTCCTATCTTACCGGCATCTATACCCGGGAGCCGCAATTTGGCAATTTGATCCGAAAAGCTTCCCGTACTGGATATTACGTTTTCGGTTATGAGCGATCCGGGTTTCAACCTGAACTGGAAAGAGATGAAGCTGAAGCTCAAAACGTCCTGAAAATACTAGAAAAAGACCCGGACGCCAAAATATTGCTGTACTGTGGCTATGCGCACCTGGTGGAGACTAACATTGCTGAAGGAGCCGCTAATTACGGAAAGTCACAATGGTTGGCGGGTTATCTGAAAGAACTGACCGGCATTGACCCCTTCACGATCAATCAGGAGGTACTGACCTATCGGCCCGATTCCACCCTGAGCCCATATTATCCGCTAATTGAAACTAACCGTCCTGCCGTTCTCCTCAACGATGAAGGGAAGTTATTTAATGGCCCGGCCGGCTTTGATAAATATGACGCACTGGTTTATCATCCAAATGCAAAGCCTGTGAATG
>JAGQXH010000447.1 GCA_020436695.1 Lewinella sp.
CAATGACTTTATGGGAGGGGCCTTCGTCAGTTACCTGATCCACAATCCGGAGAAAAAAGACCTCTTATTTGTCGACGGCTTCGTACATGCGCCCGGGAAAGATAAGCGGGACTTTATGGAGAATCTGGAATATATTATTTCAACAACCGAATATTAGCAGGTCCATCAGTCGTAAGTCAGTTAGTCGTAAGTCCGGATTAATCTCACTGACTTACGACTGACCGACTTACGACTTTACGACTATTATTCATATCTCAAGGATTCGATCGGATCCAGTCGTGCAGCCTTCAAAGCAGGATACAGCCCGGAAAGCAATCCGATACCGACACAGGTGATCACCGCCACAGTGATCCAAAGCCAGGGGAAGAGAAAACTTCCCCCCATCAGATAGGTCACCACATTACCAACCAGAACGCCGAGCAGTATTCCAACTGCACCGCCCAGCAGGGTGATCACCACTGCTTCCATCAGAAACTGTATCATGATATTCCGGCGGGTAGCACCGATGGCCTTGGTAATGCCGATCTCACGGGTACGCTCCGTCACACTTACCAGCATAATATTCATCAAACCGATAGCCGCTCCCAGCAGGGTGATCATGCCAATTGCAATGGCCGCGATCCGAAAATATAAGGTATTCTCTTTAATGATACCGATCAAACTGTCGCTTTTAGAGATCTCAAAATCATTTTCTTCAAAAGCCGTCAGTCCGCGAACATTACGCAAAACACTGGTAGCCTCACCAACTGCCTGATCGATCATGGTTGGATCGTTTACCGCTACCAGTACATTATAGTTGGTATTTTGGGTACCGTAGTAACGCTTGGCAGTCTGCAACGGGATCAGAATGCGGCGATCTTCGCTCTGGTTCATACTCGATCCCCGTTTTTCAAGCACTCCAACTACTTTGAATTTGATATTACCCGCAGCAATGATCTTATCGAGCGCCTTCTCTCCCTGGCCGTCAAACAACTCCTTTACGATGTCCTGGCCGATGATAGTGCGGTAACCGCCATTCATCGACTCTGTAGCGGAGAAGTTTCGACCATATTCCATTTCAAAACCTTTGGCTTCCAGGTAATTCTCATCGATCCCGAAGATGAGTACATTGGGATTGGTCTTTTCATTTTCGTATTTGATCGTCGCGTTACCGGTACAGTTCATGGAAACGGAAGTTTGCACGGGGAAGATGTATCTTTCCTTAAATTCCATGGCCTGATCATAGGTGATCTCCTCACCGGCTTTGGTTCGCCGGCCGCCGCGATTCCCCTGTACCCCACTACCTTTCGGATCAATGTCAAAAGTGTTGGCTCCAAGCGATGACAGATTGCTGCTCAGAGAAAAGATAGCACTGTCAATAGCGGTCAAGATACCCACCAGCGCCATAATACCGAAGGCAATAATGAGTAGGGTGAGAATAGCCCGCAGCCAGTTGGCGCGAACGGAGCGAAAGGCCAGAGAAATATTTTCGAGTAGATTCATAACAAGTCACTTGTTGAGGATACCCCAGGAACAGCCGAAATTAAGAAGTACCGGAATAACCCAGTCAATTGTTAGATCAATGAAGGTTTCTGCTAGACTAATAGATGTAGGAATGAGGAATGAGAAGTGAGAGAGGCTCGCACCTCATTCCTCTCTCCTCATTCCTTATTTCTGTCTATAATCGATAGGCGGCTCCCGATCTCCCACCAGCGACTCGTAGCTGAATGCCTTGCCACGCCGCCGGTTCAGTTCTGCTTTGGCCTTTTCCGTTACGGCAGGATCTCTAAGGATATCGATTGTGGTCAGTGCGATGGTTTTAGCGGCAACCATCATGCCTTTATGGCCAATGCTTGTACCACCGGCTGCTACAGCCTGCCAACTATGAGCCGCCGTGCCGGGCACCCAGGTAGCGGCGCCCAGGTCAGCCGTTGGCACTACCCAACTGATATCTCCCACATCGGTAGAAGCGTATCCTCCCCTTTCCCGTACTTCAAAGGGTTGGATTTTTTCAGCTGCTTCGGGGGGAAGTCCCCCCGCATCGTATGTCGTCATGATCTTTTCGGCAAATGCCTTTTCTTCCGGAGTGTAAAAGACACCACCGATCTTTTCCAGATTGGCGTGCATCATACTGGCCAGGGTCTCGTTGGGCAACAGGTTGTACAACCCCATGATCACCTCGTAATCCGTACGTGTACCGGTTCCCTTGGCAGCTCCTTCCGACATATCCACCAGGCTCTCAAAAATGGACTTTACTTTGGCCACATCCGGATGACGCGCGTAGTAGTATACCTCCGCAAATGCCGGTACGATATTCGGAGCATCCCCTCCTTGGGTGATCACATAATGAATCCGGGTTTCCGGCTCCACATGCTCCCGCATCAGGTTGGCCATATAATTCATGGCTTCTACCCCATCCAGTGCCGAACGACCCGCCCAGGGCTCTCCGGCCGCATGTGCCGCATTGCCGTAGAAACGGAATTTAGCAGATTTTACCGCCAGCGATGATCCCGCATCGGCGCTATTGAAACTAGCAGGGTGCCAGTGCAATACCACATCCACATCATCGAATAGTCCGGCGCGAACCATGAACACTTTCCCGCCGCCACCTTCTTCCGCCGGTGTACCGTATAAACGGATCGTACCGGACACCTTGTTTTGCTTCATCCATTCTTTAACCGCAACGGCTGCCGCCACCGATCCGGATCCGAACAGATGATGCCCGCAGGCGTGGCCGTTCTTATTTCCTTCCCGCTTTTGCTGAAAAGGTACGGCTGCCTGCGACAGGCCCGGCAAAGCATCAAACTCGGCCAGTATGGCAATAACAGGTCGACCGCTGCCGTAGGAGGCGACGAATGCGGTGGGCAGGTCAGCCGCTTTCTTTTGAACTGAAAATCCTTCCTCTTCCAGTATCTCCTGTAACAAACCGGAACTTTGTTCCTCCTGATAGCCCAATTCCGACCATTCCCAAATTTTATCCGCACATTGGGAAAAGCGATCCTGCTGGCTGTTCAGGTAATCTACGACCTGCTGTTTTTCAGCGCTGAGTGCTTGCTGCCCCGAAAGCACTCCGACCCAACTGAGGAGCAGTGTGCTCAGTAAGAGATTGTGTTTTTTCATACTAATCAATTTTTGTGATCAGCAGTCTGTGATCACTTTTAACTTTTATTCAATAGGGGTAGTCAATATACCCAAACAGGTTCTCACCCCACTAAAATAATTGCCGATCCGCAGATTTTCATTGGGGCTGTGTTGATTGTTATCCGGATTGACCAGTGGCACCAGTACGGCCGGTACGCCCAGTGTTTGTACAAACGGAGAGATGGGCACGGAACCACCGTGTGTCCTGATCTTAACGGGCGAACGACCAAATGTATGGATCAGTGCTTTTTCGAGCCAGTGCCCGGTAGGGGAATCCATCTCCGTCCGGAAGGCCGCGTATGATACGGTATAATCAAACGATATCAGGCGAGGGAAGCTGGTCCTGTCGCCTTCCGATGGTTTTCCGTTCAGCACATAATATCCCTGCGCTGAAATGTAATTTTTCAACAGTCCGACCAGCTTTTCTGCATCGCTTTCTTTCACCAGTCGAATATCCAATTCGGCAATTGCTTCTGCCGGCACAATGGTGCGCACCTCCGATCCAACCCATCCGGAAGACAGTCCCCGGATGTTCAGGGAAGGATATTGCAGTGACTCCTGCAAGCTTGCTCCTACGGCATCCGGTTCCACAATCCCCAGTTTGTGATTGATGGCCGCTGCATCATCCGGCACCTGTTCCAGTGCAGTTTTTGCCGATTCACTGATAGAAATTCCGTCGTACCAGCCATCAATAGTCACCCGGCCATTCTCGTCTTTCATTCCCGCCAGCAACTGGGCCAGCCGCAGGGCCGGGTTCGGAGCGTAATTGCCGTAGTGCCCGCTATGTTGCGGCACCCTCGGACCATAGGTAGTGAGCGTGACCGTGGCGATACCTCTGGCACCGAACACCAGGGTCGGCTGGTTGGAAAAATGGGGTGGGCCGTCCAGAATGATCAAATGATCGGCGGCCAGTTTTTCACGATGTATCGCTACGGCAGCCGGCAGGTTCGGTGATCCCATTTCCTCTTCGCAGTCCATGATCACTTTTACATTGTAGGGCGGCTCAGCACCGGCTTCGCGCATGGCATCCCAGGCCGCCAGGAACATATTGATCGGCCCTTTGGCGTCGGAAGCGGAACGGGCAAATACACGCCAGTCCGGATCCGGCTGATCATATAATTTTTCCAGTTCGAGCACTTCCCAGCTTCCTCCTGCATCGGCCGCTTTTAAGGTCGGTGTAAAGGGAGTCACCTGTTGCCATTTGGACGGATCGACCGGCTGACCGTCCACTTGTACGTAGATCAATACCGTGGGAAGTTGCTCATTGTGCAGATAACTGGCCAATACCAGATCGATACCAGCCGTCGGAAGGCGCTCAATTTGAAAGCCTCGCCCGGTGAAAGCTTTATCTACCCACTCAATATTAGGTTCTAGTTGTTCCGGCTGATTGGCGTCATTGGGTATCGACAGAAATTCGATCAGTTCGGGCAGTGTTTTTTGCGCGTGCCGGTCGGCCAATGTTTGTATTTGCGCCGGAGCAAGCGTCTGTCCTCCGGCTACGGATAACAGACCATTAATAAAACAGATTGTCAGCATTAAGTACTTCATAACGTCATCGGGTTGTGATTTTATAGCCGCTAAAATTAAAGAATACGTTGGGATTCGCCTACATCTTGATCATCCGGTTATTCCCATTACCCGGAACATGCCTTATCTTTAGCCGCAAAACCAACTACGTATGAATGACCTCTTCTATCAGCAGTTTCCCTCCCTGCAACGCCGACAGGAAGGCAATTCTTTTGTGTTTCTGGACGGGCCGGCCGGCACGCAGGTACCGCAATCGGTAATCGATGGTATTAGCCATTACTACCTCAATTCCAATGCCAACAGCCACGGTGCCTTCATCACTACCCAGGAAACGGATCAGGTGATCGACGGTACCCGGGAAAAAGTAGCCGCTTTTCTGGGTGCCGAAGGGCCGCATACCATATCCTTCGGTCAGAATATGACCAGCCTGAATTTCTCACTCAGCCGGGCGATCGGCCGGGCTTTGCAGCCGGGAGATGAGATCCTGATCACTCAACTTGACCATGAAGCGAACCGGGGTCCCTGGCTCACCTTACGCGAACAGGGCATCATCGTAAAGGAGATCCCTTTATTGCCGGAAGGCGTACTGGATTATGAAGCCCTGGAACAGCTTTTGTCCAATCGCACTCGCCTGATCGCCATGGGATGGGCCTCCAATATTCTCGGTACGATCAACCAGGTACACAGGGTAAGGTCACTGGCCTACCGGGTGGGAGCCTGGTTGTTACTGGACGCGGTGCATTATGCGCCTCATTTCACCATAGACGTACAGGAGATTGGCTGCGATTTTCTGCTGTGTTCAGCCTATAAATTCTACGGTCCGCACGTGGGCCTGCTTTACGCCCGCCCCGGAATGTTGGATCGGCTGCAACCGGATCGGCTGCGCACTACCTACCAGCACGCTCCCTACAGTATCGAAACCGGCACCCTAAACCATGCGGCATTGGCCGGTGTAAGCGCGGCCATTGATTTTATTGCTTCTTTTGGAAAAGGTAATGAATTCCAGGAACAATTAGTCGACGCTATGCATCAATTGCGGCAGTATGAGCAGGAACGTTTCAGGGAACTGTATACCGGGCTATCGGCCATAGATGGCGTGGAAGTTTACGGGCCGGGTATTAATGATGGAGACCGGGCTCCTACCATTGCGTTCAACCTACCCAATATGAACGCGGATACTGCCTGTGAGCTACTGGCTCAGCATCATATCTTCGCCTGGTCCGGTCATTTTTACGCCATTCGTTCCACCGAAGTACTTGGGTTACTGGAAAGTGGAGGCGTGATCCGCATGGGGATATCGGGCTATGTGCGCAGTGAGGATATCAACCGAACTGTGGAAGTGGTGCGCGAATTGGCGACTTCCTAACGCAGTCTACAGCGAATAGTAGATAATAAATTCATCATTTACAATCTCAAACCGGAGTTGAGCGCTCTAGGAAAGCACTCAACTCCGGTTTGAGTACTTTTCCTTACAACTTAGCATCAAAATTTACCAACCGCACAAAACGGGTGATGCGTTCTGTGATCTCATCATCGGTTAATCCCTTCAGTCGTTCGATACCGAATTTTTCCACACAAAAACTGGCCATGGCGGAACCGTAGATCACCGCCCGTTTCATATTTTCGAAAGAGGTGTCCTCGGTAGAGGAAATATATCCCATGAAGCCTCCGGCAAAGGTATCGCCGGCACCGGTGGGGTCAAATACTTCAGCTAATGGCAAAGCCGGTGCAAAAAATACGTGTTCACCCTGAAACAGCAGGGCACCATGTTCTCCCTTCTTGATAACGATATATTTGGGGCCCATGGCATGGATCGCCTCAGCCGCTTTCACCAGGGAATATTGTCCGGATAACTGCCGGGCTTCTTCATCATTGATGATCAATACATCGATCAGCTTCAGTACCTCCATCAATTCGCCCAAAGCTGTATTCATCCAGAAGTTCATCGTATCCAATGCGATCAACTTGGGACGCTCTTCCAATTGATCAATCACCCGGTGCTGAACGGAAGGCGTTAGATTGCCTAACATCAGATATTCTACTTTTTTGTAACTAGCCGGCAATACGGGATCAAAATCTGCCAGCACATTCAATTGCGTATCCAAAGTATCGCGGGCATTCATATTATCGTGGTAGCGCCCGGCCCAGAAAAAAGACTTCTCTCCATGGAGCACCTGCAGGCCTTCCAAATCAATTCCTCTGGAGCGCATATAATCCAGTTCCTCCTGGGGAAAATCGTCTCCGATGACGGAAACTATTTTAATCCGATCTGTGTAGTAAGAGGCAGCCAGTGTAATATAGGTAGCAGCGCCGCCGACGATCTTTTCGGCGCGACCAAAAGGGGTTTCTATGTCGTCAAAGGCAACGGTACCAACGGCTAGTAAACTCATGGGAAAGTTATTTTTATAAAATTTTCGCACAAATATTGCACAATTATTTCGAATGTGCTACATTTGCACCGCTCTTTTAAAGAAAGGGCATTCAAGACCAAGTTGCCTCAGTAGCTCAGCTGGTTAGAGCGGCGGACTGTTAATCCGTAGGTCGTAGGTTCGAGCCCTACCTGAGGCGCTTTTAAAGCGCTGATTTTCAGCCTTATGGGCGA
>JAGQXH010000448.1 GCA_020436695.1 Lewinella sp.
GATGATCTCAATGGCTATGTAGATGATTACCGGGGCTGGAATATTTTACAGGATGATGATGAGATCGATACGGGCGGCACGCACGGCTCCTCGGTGAGCGGCATTATCGGAGCGGTGGGCAACAACGGAATTGGTGTCAGTGGAGTGAACTGGGCCGTCAAGATCATGATGGTGAAAAATAACTTCAATACCAACGAAGCCGCCATTATTGAAGCCTATTCCTACCCACTGATCCAGCGCATGCGTTACAATGCCTCGAATGGGGCAGAAGGAGCTTTCGTAGTGACTACCAATAATTCCTGGGGGCTGGATAATGGTCTGGCGGAAGAAGCGCCCATCTGGTGCGGACTCTATGACAGTCTGGGCGTACACGGTATCCTCAGTTGTGCTGCTACCGCCAACAAAAATCTCGATGTAGAGGTGTCCGGCGACCTACCCACTACCTGCCCCAGTGATTATCTACTGTGCGTTACCAATATGGATCGCTTTGATGAAAAGGTCACCAACGCCGGTTATGGCGACATCAGTATTGACCTGGGAGCTTACGGCGAAAATGTCTATACGATTACCAGAAACAGCTACGGCCTGTTCAAGGGAACTTCCAGTGCTACGCCCCACGTTACCGGCGCTGTAGCCTTGATGTATTCAGCTCCCTGCCCTACGCTGATGGCCATTGCCAAGAGTGATCCACAGGCAGCGGCACTTCTTGTGCGACAATATATTTTGGATGGCGTTACGCCCAATGAAAGTCTGGAGGGCATCACCGTCACCGAAGGCAGACTGAATGTGTACAACAGCATGTACCTCTTAATGTCCGGATGCCAGGACTGTCAGCCACCCACCAGCGTTAATCCTAAAAACGTGCTCGATACGACAGCCGATATCACCTGGATCGCCAACGACAGTATTACCCGGATTGATCTCCGGTATCGACTAGCAGGTGCTGTTGACTGGACCGAAGCAACGAATGTGCAAAGTCCCTATAAATTAACGGACTTACTGGCCTGTACCGAATACGAATTCCAGATCAAGAGTTACTGCGGCGAAGAGGTGCTTGATTACAGCGGTAGCCGTTTCTTCAAAACCGACGGCTGCTGTGAGGCCCCTGTAGCTATTCTGACCGATTTTATCGGAGAAACATCGGCCATCATTAAGTGGCCTTCCGTCTTGGCTGCCGAAAACTACATCTTAAGATTTCGCGAAAGCGGAACCGCCAGTTGGAATGAGATTACTACCACGCTCACCACGATTCCTCTTTCCGGCCTGAAGATATGTACCATGTACGACTATCAACTGGTCCTGAACTGTAGTGGAGAACATTCGGCCGCCAGTCCGATCCTAACCTTCCACACCATCGGCTGCGGTGTTTGTCGGGAAGGAGATTATTGTGATCCCGGCTCGTATGACGCCAGTGGTGAGTGGATTGCCGGCGTCAAGATCAGCACCCTCAACAATGAGAGCGGTAGTGACAGCGGTTTCGGCATTTTCACCGACCTGGAAGCTCCCTTACTGGAACAGGGCGACACTTATGACATCCTGCTCAAACCCGGCTTTCTGGAGCAATCCTTCGGAGAATATTTTCGGGTGTGGATCGACTTCAATCAGGATGCCATCTTCGCCAATGATGAGTTGGTACTCGACCCCGGCATGACGGTCAAAGACTCTCTGTCAGGGCAGATCAGCATTCCCGCAGCTGCCCTCACCGGCAATACCCGTATGCGCGTGGTCATGCGTTTCCAGCAGGCGGTTTCTCCCTGCGCTCAGTTTGGGGGCAATGTATTTGGTGAGGTGGAGGATTACTGTGTTGAGATCGTTGAAGCAACGAACTGTGAGTTGCCGGCTTCGTTTGACACAGTGAATGTAGGCGCCACAGAAAGTCAACTCATCTGGAATGCCGTTGCCGGTGCAGCCGGTTATAATGTCCGCTATCGACGACTTAGCTCTTTCAACTGGTATAATCTTACCACGACCGACACCACCATTACCATCAAAGGCCTGAGCCCGTGTGTATCTTATGAAGCACAGATCCGGACGGACTGCGGCGCAACGCAAAGTATATATCTGGGTAATCTACCGATTAACACGCCCTGTGTCAATGATGTTCAAGACCGGGAAACCGTAAGTTCTTGGAGCATCTTCCCCAATCCGGTCCGCGATGAACTAAGCGTCCGCTGGGAACAACTACAGTTGGCAGGTACGGATGTTCGCATTCAATTGCTTTCACCATCCGGGCAAATACTGATGAGTCAACATGCCTTGTCCGGGCTGGGGCAACAAGTGGTTCGATTAAACACGGCAGAGCTGCCGACCGGTTTATATATTATCCGGATGGTGGACGGTCATCGGGTACTGGCCACGGATAAAGTGGTGAAGGTTAGACGATAACGGTTCAGCCCATAAAAAAAGCCACCTTAACTGGATCTCCCTTCCAAGGTGGCTTCAAAAAATAGATCAGCATTTTCTACTGATAAAGTCCTCTATACAATCAACACCGGAAGCTCTTTTGCCTCCGGATATCTTTGGGTTTTAGGTGTTTAAGGAGGTGTTGAAATATTACCGGATACCGGCTATAATGATCTTGGCCCGGCTCACGGCACTCGCATTGGACAACTGCAAAAAGTAATAACCGGGGCTTAGATCACCGACGGATAACTCGATGCGCTGATCGGTTGCTAAGCGTTGATCCATCACTTTTTCACCGGAGAGGGCAAAGAGCGTAAGCTGTACTGAGCTTTCTCCCAGCAACTGATCGGGTAATTCCACATAGAGCCGGTTGGTGGCCGGATTGGGATAAGCCCGGATCTCCGCCGGAACGGCAATCGGTCTTAAAGCGGCTTCAAGCGGATATGGGTTAGCGGAGTTACTACCGGATTCTCCGAGATAGTAGTCATCGATAGCGATGTCCGACCGACCACCGGACCCCGTGGTGCCGACGATCCGCAATTTGGTGTGATCGGTCTGCCAGGGAGAAAGATCGACACTGAGTTTACTCCACTGATTACCCTGATCGCCGGAGATGGAGAAGGCAGTGGTCCAGCTCGTTTCGTCATCTATACTGACCTGAATCTCCAGGCTTCCCATCTGAGCCCCGTAGAGGTTGTAGTACAATTCGAAGACCGGCTGATCAAGCAGGGTCAGATCCAGGCAACGTTTGGTTTTTAGGATGGCCACCTTCCCCGGACGATTGCGGTTACTTGAGGCTTCGATATAGCGATAATAAGTCCCACTGTGTGCACCGGAAGGGCCGGTATTGCTGGTAGGAGTACTTCCGGAACGGCGACGCCAGTTTTCATCATCCAAAGAAGTTTCCTGGGTGAAGATGCCCATACCGCTTTCGAAGCTATCATCGTAGGGGAAATTGGTATAGGTAGCATCACATTGAACGAGCGTATTAATGTTTACATCCGCATAGGTCGTACAACCATTTGCATCGGTAACGGTAAGTCCGTAAAGCCCTGGGGACAAATTGAAAATGGCACTTGCCAAACTGCCGTTCGACCAGGCATATTGATAAGGAGATACGCCCCCGCTGATGGCAGCAGAAATACTACCGTCATTATTGCCCGCTGTAGCATCGGTACTACTCACACTGAGTATCAGCTCATCGGGTTCAGTAATGGTATAGGTCGCTACGGCCGTACAATTATTGCCATCGGTAATGGTCACCGTATATGTTCCGGCCGCTACTCCCTGAATGGACGGATCCGTACTGCCATTGGACCACTGAAAACTCACCGGGGAAGTATACGGACCGGTTAGATCCACCGCTATAATACCGGAATGATCTCCATAGCATAGCGGATCACTTTGATAATATACAGTGGTCAGCGTGCACGGAGCTACATAGGTATCTCTGATCTGAATGTTATCCACACCCTGGAAATTGGTCATCATAGAACCGGCGATCCGGATCTGGAATAGTGGGCTATTGACAAAAGAGGTAAGATCGATAGTGATCTGCTGCCAGCCGGAACTGGAAGTATTCAACATCACCTGCGGGTTGAAATGCTGAATAGTTTGTCCACCATCCGTACTGTACTGGACCGCAAATACCGACTGTGCATCCGGATCCAGATAATACCAAAGGCTCAGTTCCGGATTGACCATGCTGCTCAGGTCGATACAGGGGCTGATGAGGCCGAAATAGGCGCCATTACCGTAGTTCACGATATCCGGCTGTACGAAATAGTTGCCGCTTTGCGCTGTAGCCGGTCCCGGCACATTGTTCATGAGCGGGGTATTGGTGACCACCATCGGTATCACCGGAAAGTCATTACTTTCCAGGGGCGTCCAACCTCCCAGGCCGTTCTCAAAATCTTCCGTATAGGGAAAGCTGTTTATGGGATTATCGCAGGCGTAAGGGTGGCTACACCCATTCAAGTTACGGATGTAACGAATGCAGTATTCCATACGGGACATCTGCCCCGGTGTGAAAGCATTTCGGCAGGAAAAAGAGGCGTATGACATCAGGTTGGTGGCATCGGGTTGATAGACCTGATTGTTGAGATCGGTCGCACTCCCCGTATACTGACAGTTGTTCAGAGAAAGCCCGTAGAGGTTAGGGTCAGCGGGCGTATCGCAGACCAGGTCACCGGCAACACTGCAATTGGACCCATCCACCAATTCGCCTAAGCCGTTATAGGCATGGTGTGTGTGATAGAGATTCAGGAAGTGTCCGATCTCGTGGAGGAACACATCATAGTCTGGCATACAGGCTCCCCCCTTTCTCACCAGCACCAGATCATCGCTGGCATCCAGATCCGGGAGATCGCCCCAGCCGCAATAGCTGGCAGCACCATCCGTCAGATCATCTACAAAAAAGACGTTAATGACGTTGGAGGTGAGATAAGGCAGGAGTTGTGCACGCTGGGACATATCAAAGTCGGCCAGATTGGCGTCTACTACGATGTCCATCAGCCCGCATTCAAAAAACTGGATCTGGTAGGGTAAAAAATGGCTATTCAGTTCATTCATCATATACCCCTTGGTATACTCGGCGATACCACTGTAATACACACTCCGGAGATCATGCAACTGAATCGGCACCCAGAGAATGCCGCCACTTCGGCCATTGCCGTTTCTGGTCTGTTCAAAAGCGATTAAACTTTCCCGGTGGGCTTCCATCACTTTAAGGTGAGCTTCAGAAACGGTGGCCCCGCATTCAATGGATTGTGATAGAGCTGTTTGTATAAAAAGACAGAAAAAAGTTAAGGTAAATATGAATGTTTTCATCTATGGGATTTTTTGGACGGCATGCCGATACCGGCCGGAACTACACGCAATGTGAAGCCTTATTACCGGTAACCAGCTGTCGCCACTGGTGTAAAGGTGTAAAGCTATTTGGGGGGAAAGTATAAAGTTGCCGGTTATCCGGGAGCAGGGATCATAACTGATCACTGTGATCGCTTATAAGCAGTGCAATAGTACTGGCTATGCGCAGGAAAATTTCGCCAAATGCATAGGTGTGGGGATTTGTTGGATAAGTGTACCCTTTTTGTACAGATGTGGAATAGGTCTGGGTAAGAATAATGCGGAAAGGAGCAATGACCTATTGACGATTATGGATTAACGCTTTACTTGATCAACGCCCAAACTCTCCAGCAGAACAGCGTACACCTCATGGGCTTTAATCGATGGAGCTGCAGCGCCTTTCTTTCTAATCAATACAGGCCAGTCTGCCGGATCATCCGGCCGCAGGCCATGAGAACCACCGATCAGACCGGCATCAAGCGGGATCACGTCGAGCAGTGCCCGGAACCCCAGTTTACGCAGCAGTAATTTACCCAGCATATACAACTTCGGCGACCACATCTTTGGATTAAGAAACATCTCCACCGGGTCGTATCCCGGCTTGCGATGGATATCCACCGTACGGGCATAATCGGGAGCTTTACGGTCATCCAGCCAGAAATAATAGGTGAACCAGGCATCGGGCTCGGCCAAAGCGACCAGATCGCCGGAACGCGGGTGATCCAGGTGAGCAGCTTTTTTGCCCGTTTCATCCAGCAATCGGCCAATGCCGGCAACCGGTTCCAAAAGCGCCTTCACCGCCGGGATCTCACTTTTATCCCGCACATACACATGTGAGATCTGGTGATCAGATACGGCAAACGCACGGCTGGCTCCGGCATCCAGCATTTCCAGGCCTCTTTCTTCACGTACCTCGAGATAACCGGCTTTACGCAATACCCGATTGATGTGCACCGGCCGGTTAACCGGTGTAATTCCATATTCGGAAAGTACGATCACCTTGGCGTCCCGGCCTTCGTAGAATTCGATCAGTTCCCGGCAGACCGCATCGATCTCTTTCAGATCCTGATGGACCGATGGATGATCGGGACCATGTCGCTGGGCATTATAATCCAGATGAGGCAGGTAGATCAGCGTAAGAGTGGGATCGTATTTTTCTTCCACCCGCATGGCCGACTGGGCAATCCACTGGCTGACCTCGATATTGGTGGCCGGTCCCCAAAATTTGAATAGCGGAAATTGCCCCAGTTCTTTTTGCAGTTCATCCCGCAATCCACCCGGATAAGTGTATACATCCGGGATCT
Organism: Lewinella sp.; assembly: GCA_020436695.1. Classification (GTDB taxonomy): domain Bacteria; phylum Bacteroidota; class Bacteroidia; order Chitinophagales; family Saprospiraceae; genus Flavilitoribacter. The sequence continues at coordinate 6,555 of JAGQXH010000448.1, forward strand.
TCCTTCCATCAGCGGGATACATGGGCCGCGGTGTCACGGAATAATCAACCGTACTGTACATATTGTACCACCAGAACAGGTTGGCACAGGTAAATTCCGGCACTTGCTCTCGCACTCTTTCCCAGATCTTTTCCCCCTGAACCAGCCGGTTCGACTGCCGCCAGAGCTTTACCTCTGCCTCCTCTTCGAAATACCAGCCGTTAGCTACAATACCATGTTCACCTGGATATTTACCGGTCAGATAAGTGGACTGGGCCGTACAGGTTACCGCCGGTATCACCGGATCAATAGTTTGCAGGTGCCCTTTGGCCGCCCATTGACGGAGGAACGGCGTATGTTCTCCGATAAAGCGGGAGGTGAGTCCAACTACGTTTATGACAACGGTTTTATTAGAAACACTCATGTTTTTCTGAATTCAATTTCGAGGGGAATGCCGTTTCTTTTTAAGAGACTGTTTTAAAACCCCTGCTGCCGGCGAGAAACCCGGATTTTGCCGCCAATCGAAAGTTATTTTTTACTGCATAGTGGTGCTACGGAGTTAAAACAGGTGCAGAGTGGCGGCAAAAGCCACGTTTTATAGCCCAGTGAGGGGGTTTAAAACAGTCTCTAAAGACGGGTGTGTATCCCAAATTGCACAAGTTAGACCAGCCGGATTGGATAAATCCGGCTGGACGCGCCGCCAACTTGACGGAT
>JAGQXH010000449.1 GCA_020436695.1 Lewinella sp.
GGTCATCAACCCATTGGGTTTCAGGATCATCAATAGCCTCTTTTTGGGAATATTGCTTTTCTCTGATAGGCATGACTTCTTCATCAATAAACTTCCCTAATTCTTCTGAATAGTGATCTTTAAGTTTACAAAATTCTCTAATATTCTTAATCATTTATCAGCCCCTCAATGTTTTAACTTCTAGGTTTATTTACCAGAATATACATTTAACTTCAAGAATTTTATTTTTTCAAAGACGCTAGCCTTTTGTTTCTTTATCAGATCGAGAACAACTTCTTCTCTCTCAATAACCTCCCTAATTTCGTTAGGCATCATAAATCCAAATTCCCTATTCATTCTCTCAATCGCCCTTTCTCTATTTGAGATCTGGGTTTCTAAATAAGATATTGCTTTCTGAAAGCAGTTAATCACGCTATTTTCATCTAGCCTGTGTTCGATTTCCCGGTTATCCTCATCAAGAATATTTCCTTTTAAGGTAGATAAAATATTTTTACCTGCAACGTTATCGACAAACAATATATGAGGAAGAACCATTTTATCATGTTTTGTGTAATCTTCTGTAAGAAGGATTTCCTCATCTATTAAGCAATGGCTTCTGTAAAGAGAGCTATTCGCAACATAAAATTCACACTTATCAGGATGATTTTTGAGACACCATTGCAAGTGCTTAAAGGTTTCCTTAGCCGTCTCAATTGCAAGAGCTGTTAGTCGTTCAGGGAAATTTCTTTTTGGATGCAAACTTTCAGAAGGAGACAAACAGAGAGTTCGAATATATTTAAATTCTTCTATTAATAACTTTCCTTTATCTTCTAACACTTCCTCAATAGCTTCATGAATTTTGACTTGAGCTTTCATGTAAGCCTTATATTTATCAGGCATACTATTGCTACCCTTAAACAACAGTTCATGTACTACTATAGACTTCTTGGCTTTTCTAATGTAGCCACCAAGTTTATCATAAGCTTTAATCAACTGTGTATTCGAAGTAATTTCACGAGGAAGAGAAATTACGTCCACTGTTGGGTTGTACGGTGGACGGATTGCTTCTATTTTCTCCCAATATTCTCTCGTGAAATAATCCTTTTTCTTTACTTCTCTCCCAAGCGGACTTTTAAAAAAAGTATCTTCATCATTCTGTTCTAACAAGAATTTCTCACAATCAATATTAAAAGCGAAGTATAGCTTTCTGATAATTGATCGCTTTATCGGGTTTTGAATATCATTCTTGGATAGACCATATCGTTGATCAGTAAGGTGCTTTAGTGATAGTTCAACAAGCTCAGAAAATTCATCTTGATCCAGATCAAATCTATTAATATGCGCATAAAGTTTCCGTAAATATTCCCCCTTTTCCCAATGCTCGTAATCGTTAAGTTTTTTCTTATTCATAACTATCGGATTTTCCCGATAAATTTAATAAACCTAGCGGGAAAATCCGCCAATCTACATCGTTCAATATACTGACTTTCGGAAAAATCCGCATGCAAAACGGATTCCTAGGAAAGTACATATACGCATGATTTCTCAAGTAAATTAATGCACTGATAGGAGTAAAAAACGTTAATTTAGTAGGCACTTACATAAAGGAGTTTGATCGAAAATCAAATGTATGTTTATCATCTTACACAATGAAGATTTTCAATCCCAACTCAATCAAAAAACTATTTTTCAACCTATAAAAAAATTCAAAATGCGAAGCCTAAAAGTTAAAGTTATCACCGAGTTAGAGGATCGATGGACCCAACTAAACTGTCTTTATCTCAAACTAACGAACAACTTGAAAAACCATGTAATACTCAAAAACAAGCGACGGATAATATCAGGGTGATTTATAGGAGAATACCCGATTACTTTTTCTTCATTGCTAGCAAAGCTCCTATGCTCCACCCATCTTATCCTGTCGATAGATCACCTAGCTCAAAAAGGTTTCTGTGTCTATCTTCAACAACGAGGAGTTTTGCTAAATTGACTAAGCCATTTTATCCATAGTGGCCCCCTCTTTTTAACAATTCACAGATTCCCACTCATTCCGTTTGAGCAGTGCTGATCTCAGCTCATCGGATCGGTTGTGTTCATGGTACAGCAAAGTCCGATAAGCCGAAATTAGATTTATTCACTATTGAAAAAATAGTGTCATGGCACACTCAGTGGGCGAAGCATGCCCCAAACCAAAGAATTTGACCTTCTATCCAGGCGGAATTTGGTTTAAGCGAATGGGAAACATTCTGATCTTATTCACAATCACAACCAATCTCTTCCTGAATAGCCTACAGAACCACCTATTTGAAGCCGCAGAACGGTTCGTGACTTGGGCTGACAATACAACCAGTTCGGCTATCGCCACTGCCGATCAATTAGGGCAAGAGTTAATCCCAAAGCTGGAGAAAATCGAAAAATCCGGTTGGGGTCAGATGATTGAACATTTACAATTGCCTACTGCCCAGGATTTGAGAAATGGATTATCCACCATAAAGGATTATCAGGCACGATTCCGCCAGTATGGGGTCATTTTAAGCATGGCCTCTAAGATCCTGAAGTGGACTTCCATATTGATGTGGATACCAATTCTGTACGCCGGACTTTGGTTGGTCTGTGACTATATCTGGGGAAATGCCCGGTGGTTCATAGCGGTCTTGGTATCACTTGCAGGTGTATTCAATTTACTAGTGCATTCTTACTTGAATGACTATTTGGCGGAATTCATTTATTAACCATTAAATATAAAAATAATGAGCAACTATAATGACGATTCAGTTTGGGCTGGCTGGTGGGTTATCGGTGGGCTCATACTGATCAAGGTAGTCACCTTTATTTGGTCGCTCCTTGTCGCACTCTGGAATTTTCTGGGAAAAGTTTGGCTATTCCTTGTTGAGGTTATTACCTACCTAATCTACGGGTCAGTGATAATTCTGGGCTTAGCCGCTGCGTGGGCAGTTTTGTCACTAATCCTTATGGCTTCCCAGGCAGCTTACGCCAAAGTTGCGGAATGGCGTAAAAAGCAAGCCTACAAGAAGTCTCTTGCAGGGCAAATTGAAGCCCAAAAAGAGCAGGCCGAAGCAACGAGATTTCGGATACAGAGGATGATTGATCTTATCAATCAAAACCTCCAAAAAAAGCTAGACTACATTGTCTATGCTGAATCTCAACTGAGTTCGAAGTCATTCCATCAACATGAGAATGAGTTCTTTAAAAGAATTATCTCGGAAAACCTTTCAGTGGTTGAACACTGGAGGGAGCAAAGAAGCGCTTTGCAGCACAAGAAAAACTATCTGGATAAAACCATTAATGGGTGGGATTTCAGATTGAAAACTGCCAAGCACGAAAAAGAGATGGAAGCTTTTAAGGACGAACTAGAGGAACTCTTACTGGATGTCGACTATCTGATCAGGAAAGCTGAAGAAGATAGTTGGACTATCGACATTGACCTATGGGAAGCTACCGCAAATCCCTATGGGGTGAGTAGTATGAACGAAAGCGAGTCATTGGAACTACCTGTTTTGGAAGAGAAGCAGAAGGAAATATTATTTCATCACAATTAAACTGTACCAAAATGAAAACACGGGAAGAATACGATCAAGCATCTTTTGATGCAAACGCCGTGATGGCTGTAAAACTGGTGGAGATCGAAAATGAATTGGATCGAAAATATCCAATTCCAGTTTATCTGGGGACGGATAAGGCCAAGGGAGAGGCTCTCAAACAGTATGAGGAAGCCAAAGCCAAGGCAGCCGAAAAGATGATTCAGAATGCCTACAAAATGGTGGAAGCATCCTTTTTCGGTCCAGGCGGACGCGATGCGGCTATGAAGCTTGTCGAAGCAGAAGAAGCCAAAACTTCGGATGCGAAAAGCGTCATAGAAATCCCGCAAGCTGCTCCTCAGAAGCTATTGCCTGGGATCTTCTCCAAGATCAAGAAATTAATTTGACAGCTTGGATTTTGCTTTGCCGCGAGGCGTTTCAAAATCCAGGCTTAACCAAAACAACTTAAAGCTATGGAATTATTCGATGATTATCGGACCAAAAAACTGAAGAACAGGATTGCCGGCAGGTGGTTTCCTGAGAAACGGTCCATCGTCCGGGTTCTCATTGAAACCATCGGTCGGAGTATGGCGATGACCCTACGGGTACTACTCCGAAAGGAAATCGGCATAGAGTCCTACAACTTCTGGATGGTCTTATATGGTCTGCTTTGGCTACGCCTGTGTGTGGCCCTAAGTGCCCATTATGCCAGAGGCATGAAATTGCTGGAACACCTGATCAATCCATTGGCTTTTACCGATGTAGCAACGGGTATCATCAATGTGTTCAGCCTGCTCTTTCTATTGGCATGTATTTGGTATTTCCTGAAAACCGAATTCGGAAGCCAGGCTAATCTGAACGTAGATAGTCGGGGAGAATCCACGCTATTGGCCTTTCTGATCCATGAAGATGCTCCCATCTTGCTAAGGAAAAGTTTTGTTCAGGCAGTGATAGCTCCTCTAATCGGTTTGCTGGCGGGTTTTGTTTGCTCCTATTTCCCGGCAACCTATGGGACAGCAATTTTGCTTTTCGGGAGTTCAACTGCCCTGTTGATCGATGAGATCAACTATCACCGGGCCATGATCCGGCTGAGAAGGATCATTATCTCCAAGGAGAACAAAGCCAGAAATCAGATGGCCGAATTGCGAAAAATGAAGGAGTTGCAAGAATAGTTTATCTGCTAAAAAACCTCAAAACACTTTGCCATGAAGCTGTTTCAAAAAAGTGCAATAGCCGCCCCTCCTACGGACTTGTCCGCTGTCGTTTATAGATTTCAAATGGCGAACCAAGACAGGCCAATGCCAGAAGATGTCTGGCGTTTGGAAGATGCTGTACGGGGTCTTCAAATCTTTGGAGGTATCGGCTCCGGCAAATCCTCCGGTAGCGGCAAGGAAATTGCATTGACATACCTGCGCAATGGATATGGCGGGATTGTCCTGACAGGCAAAGTTGATGAAAAAGATAGATGGATAGAATTCGCCAAGCAATCAAATCGACTTGAGGATCTGGTTGTATTCGAGCCAGGCAGTAAATACCAATTTAATCCTCTGGCATATGAACTCAACCGGGGAAGCAACGAAGGCGGCGGCCTTACTGATAATATTGTTGCCTTATTCATGTCTATTGTAAAAATGGGTAACAGACTGGATGGCGGCGAAGGCTTAGGGAAGGAGCCGTTTTGGGTACTGGCAATGGAGCGTTGCTTAAAAGCAGCCATTGACCTACTCAAACTTGCCAATAAAGGCATGACCACTCTAACAGAAGAAACCAACCCGGATTTTCAAATTACGATTGCGAATATTGCCAATATCCTCCGGGATGCTCCGGTAGGGTCTGGGCATTACAATAATTTTTTTCAGCTATCCCCTTCCACGAATTTTGAACAGCACAAAGCTTTGCAGAAATGGGCTAATCAGAGCTACACAATCTACTATTTAAGCTGGGCATCAACCTATATCAACAATCAGCACAAACGACTAAATGAGAAACTAAACTCCATAAAGAAACTTGAAGAACGAAATCGTCAAGAAGCACTTCGCCAATACCAAAATGAGATGGCAGCATTTGAGAGCGACAAGCGTACACTCGATGTGGTCTGTGCCTATTTTTTAAGCGAGATCTCGACTCTAGCCGACAAAACCAGAAGTTCCATACTGGAACACTTTTTTGCATTTGCTGCACCCTTCAGATCAGGGATGTTGGCAGATTATTTTGCTTCCGAAACCAGCACAGAGGTTTTGCCGGAAAGAACCTTTGAGGGGAAGATTATCATCTTGAATTTCCCGGTGAAGCAATATCTGCAATTGGGAATTTATGCGCAGTGTATTTATAAAAAACTGTGGCAACAGGCTGTTGAAAGAAGAAACGTCAATGATACAACTCGGCCAACATTTCTATGGGCGGATGAGAGTCAATATTTCATCAATGCCGATGATATGATGTTTCAAACTACCGCACGGTCTTCAAAAGCCTGCACGGTATTTATCACACAAAACATCTCTAATTATTACGCAGTGATGGGTGGTAACAGTGCCCAAGCTTTAGTGAATTCCCTACTTGGAAACCTGGGAACCAAGATCTTTCATAACAATAATGACGCGGTGATGAATGAATGGGCGTCGGAGACAATTGCTAAAGATTACCGGGGCAATTTGACTTCCGGTGATCATGGCGTTTCTGTAAGCGATGAGTACCAATATCAGTACCTGCCAAAGAACTTCACTTTGCTGAAAACCGGGGGCAAAACCAATGACGGATTAGTGGAAGCAGTAATCACCGTCGCCGGAAAAAAATGGAGTAACGGCAAGAATTACGCGAAAATAATTTTCGACCAAAACCTAAAGTAGAAATCGGTGGATGAATTTTAAAAACTGGACTCCGGGGGATTCGAGGCGGGGGCATTAGCGTGTCATGATTCGGTGGGATGCCCCCTGCTCTTTTTGTCCTTAGCAGTGCTAGGGGAATCAGTCTGTACCAATTATTAACAAAATTCCATAACCCCTAACGATGATCACTAGAAAGCAATATCGCTCCGCAAATGACACCGTTCAGTACTTCGACAATAGCCTTGCAAAGTCGGATTATCATACCCAAAACAGGCAAATCGTCGGCACCTGGAATGGAATGGCAGCGGACGCTCTGAAGCTATCAAGGGAAGTGGAACGTGACGACTTTGAACGGCTCATTAAGAACGTAGATCCCAGAACTGGCGAACACCTGACCAGCCGCACCACCAAGAACAGAACTGTAGCCGAAGACTGGACATTTTCAGTTCCCAAGTCCATATCCATTCAATATGCCATCACCGAAGATAGGGATATTCTGGATGCCACCCAAAGGGCTGTTCAGGAAACCATGCGGGAGGTGGAAAAGGATGCAGAAACAAGAGTTCGGGTTGATGGCCAATATGATAATCGGCGGTCGGGAAATCTTGTTTATGCATCCTTTTTGCATGATGATACCCGCCCCGTTGAGCATGAAATAAACGGCAAAAAAGTTTATGTACCAGATCCACAAATACACGTTCACAACGTGATCATCAATGCGACCTACGACAAACAAGAAGAAAAATGGAAGGCTGTACAGTTCCGAAATATCGTGGCTTCTCTACCTTACTACCGGGAGTTATTTGGCTCTCATTTGGCTCATTATTTACAACGGGCGGGCTATAATCTGGAACGCACACCCAACAACTTTGAGATCGCCGGATACGACAGATCGAC
>JAGQXH010000044.1 GCA_020436695.1 Lewinella sp.
CACCACCGGTACCACTTCGGCCTACAGACGGGATGTCATCGGTATCGTCTCCCGGTTCCTTTAGCTGTAGAGTACTCCTGATGTCCACACCAAGGGTGAGAATAAGCTGTCCGTTGGGGTGAATAAAGAAATGATAATCCGTACCGGCCAGGCTCTCTGTAAGAATATTACTTAGACGACTGGGCGTAGCTGACTGGCTAATCTTGAGCGCGCCGATCCAACCGGAAAAATAATAGCATTGAATGTCGTAATCCTGCTGCAGTTTTTCGGCGAATTCGGCAAAAGCCAGACCGTTGTAATTTTTCTCGATCAATATGTCCCCATCTCTTTCCTGCGCCCACATCGGCCCACTCCACCCCACAAACAATAGCACCAACCATATTATTCTCCTCATCGTGTAGCGGTTTGCAGTTCGTTCAGGTAAATGATCATTTGCAGCCATTCCGCGTCGCCGGCTTTCTTGAAGCGGATCTTGTTTCGTTTGATAAAAGCGGCCATTTCTTTTTTCAAATCCGGGCCCACGGCCTCCATTAAACTGCTTCGGTTAGAGATGGAATAGTGCTGCTCGTCTTTGATCAGTATTCGGATATCTGCGCGAGAAAAGTACGACCGCAGGTTTTCCTGATCGGCTTTCACTTCCAGCTTTCGCTTCACCAGCAGTACGATCTTATCCTGGAATGCCACTTCATAATACCCGGGCCGAAGGCCCATGTCACGGTATGGGCTGTAGGCGAGGTTAATGAAGTGACGGCCTTCCAGATCGAAATGCCGGATCTGCTCTTTATTGAGCTGGATGTACCGGAATTCAGCCCCCTGATTGAAAGACAGGATGAGTTCATCGATATAGATATCGTACCATAACGGCAGAGCCTTATAACGGATATCCAACAGTTGGACATCTTCGGTAGATAAATTCTGATTGAGAAAGGGATTGCCCCGGATAGGAAAGTAATTGGCCACATACCATCGCCCCTGGATCAGGTTATCCAACAGCTGGACAGGAATAGCTGCGCCGGTAGTTGCCCCTGATTGGGCAGCCCCCATCATCGAAAAAAAACACTGTAACAGCAACAGCCCGGACATTCGGCGGTAGCGGGGTGATCGCATTTGCTTAAAATTGGAAAATGTTACATTACTTAACTGGCAGTGTAGCAATTCATTTGTTCATCCCCGGCTTTACAGTTGGAATCAATACTGGGGAAAGGTAGTAATATTTGCCGCAGCGGCCAAATGAAGCAAGATAAAATTTAATAATGATACAGCTTGCCGTAAAAAGTTTACCTTTACCCCCGTAAAGGTGATCCGGTGCGTTCCGTACCGGGCTTAAAAGGGAATCCGGTGCAAATCCGGAGCAGTCCCCGCTGCTGTAAGTTTCGCGGTAATTTCACCATATTTTCGGCAATGAGCCACTGTCCCGAAAAGAGGGATGGGAAGGCGCCGAAAAAAGAAACGAGCCAGAAGACCTGCCTTTTGCATTATCATTCATTCAGCTTTCGGAGGAAAAGCCGGGAATGAGACGAAAGGTCAATGCTCGCCGAAGCAGACTTGCCGCTTCCGCTTATCTTGCCCTGATCCACCTCCGTCCGGTGACGTTTCTTCCTGTATTTTTTCCGAATGCCCATTGCCTTGGCAGATGTTCGATATTCGGAAAACCGCTGGTCTATTTGTTCTACTGGGGCTCCACTTTACCGCGTTCGCTCAAAGTGACACGCTGATCGAATTGCCCGAAGTACAGATCGCCGCATCGACACTTCGCAGTCAGACCACCGGCGGGCACAGCCGTCAATGGAATACCGACGAATTGCAGGAAACAACTCCCACCAACCTCGGTGACTGGCTGTCCCGCGAAGGAGGCCTTTTCCTGAAATCTTACGGCAACGGCAGTATCGCTACCACTTCTATTCGGGGGGGCAGTGCCGGTCATACCAGCGTATTATGGAACGGCCTTCCTATTCAAAGTCCGATGCTGGGGCAGCTCGATTTTTCTCTTTTCCCGGTCGGATTCATCGACCGAGCCCGATTGGTGTACGGAGGCAACAGTGCCGCCTGGGGCAGCGGGGCAATCGGCGGCGTGATAGAACTGGACAACCGCATGCCGGCTGATTCGACCTTCGCACTTTCCGGCCGGACCACGCTGGGAAGTTTCGGCTTGTTTGACCAGCAATTGTCATCACAATTCAGCAATGGAAAATGGAGTGCCGACACTCGCCTTTTTTACCGTCGGGCACGCAATGATTTCCCCTATCGCTTACGTCCTGATCTTCCAGAAAAAAGACAAACCAACGCCGCCCTGCAACAAGAGGGAATACTTCAGAATCTGTATTGGAAACCCCGCTCCAACCAGGAACTGGGCCTGCATTTATGGGTACAACAATCCGAACGGGAGATCCCACCCACTACGGTACAAAATCAAAGCCAAGCCCGGCAGGAAGATCGTTTTTTCAGGTTCGCGCTGAGTTGGAAAAACGTTACAAGACAGGGAGTATGGCAGGCTCGTTTGGGCATTTTCCGCGAGCTGATCGACTTTCAGGATGAACAGATCCTGCTGCAATCCCTCACCGGATTCTGGACCGTGCAGGGTGAGATGAGCCGGCAATGGGTCTGGTCTGACCATCATCATATACAACTGGGTGTTCAGCAGAGTTGGCTGACTGCCCAGGCAGAAGCGTATACCGCTCCTCCTGAACAATGGCGGAGCGCACCCTTCCTACGCTATCGCTATCAACGGGAACCCTGGCAATTACAATTTAACCTGCGACAGGAACTGGTTGACGGCCAATTCCTTCCACTTATCCCCGGGCTGGGAGCCGATTTCTCCGTTAACGGGTGGCTGACCCTACAAGCTAAAGTAAGCCGCAACTACCGCCTGCCCACCTTCAACGATCTATACTGGCAGCCGGGCGGGAATCCGGATCTGCTTCCTGAGAGCGGGTGGAGTCAGGAAGGCGGCTTTCAGCTGCATTTCAACAGGAACCGGCAGCATTTTTCCTACCGCTTGACCGCCTTCAACCGCCAGATCGAGAACTGGATCTTATGGAGCCGGCCGGCCGATCAGGCTTTTTGGTCATCCAACAATATTGCCAAAGTATGGAGCCGCGGACTGGAGCAAAGACTGAACTGGCAGCAAAGCATTGCAAAATGGAAGATCCATTTGCAACTGGGATATGACCTGATCCGATCCACCAATGAAGTGGCACTGGAAAATCCGAAGATCGAAAAGGGAGAACAGCTTGTTTATGTTCCCCGGCACCAGGCTTTTGCCGGGCTGGACCTGCGTTGGCAGCAATGGCACTGGCAATACCGGCAAACCTATACCGGGTCGGTACACACGCTGAATACGGACGATCTGGCGGCCTATCATCTCGGCTTTACCAGTCTTAGTTACCGGCTAAGCGTAAAAAACTGGACAACACAATTGTTTTTCAACATCGATAACCTTTGGAACACGGATTACCGGGTAATAGAACGCCGGGTAATGCCCGGCCGTAATGTTCAGCTGGGTCTGCTTTTACAAATTCAGAAAAAACATTCAACCTTATGAAACAAGCTTTATCTCCACTGTTATTTTGCGCACTCTTTTCCACTGCTGCCTTAATGGCACAGACGACCGCTACTTTTGAAAACTTCGATATCGCAGCAGAAAGTTTTCTCAACGACAGCGATGGGAGTGGTGGCTTCAGTGATGGGAACATCTTTTTGCCCAACACCTACGTAGACGATCCGTCTTTTCCTTACTGGACCGGCTGGGTCATCTCTAATACCACTGACACCCTTACCGCCGGATTCACCAATCAGTATAGTGCCATTACGGGCGGTGGTTATGATGGTTCAGCCACTTATGCCATCACGTATGCTTCGCCTGCAACTACAATGCAGCTCACTGGTGATGCGCAGGGCGGAGGCGTAGCCGGTATGTACATCACCAACAGCACCTATGCCTATCTGAGTATGCGCGACGGGGATAGTTTCACCAAGAAATTCGGCGGAGAAACGGGTGATGATCCGGACTATTTCCTGCTGACCATCAAAAAATACCTGAACGGTGAGTTAGGGCCGGACAGTGTAAATGTCTATCTGGCAGATTACCGCTTCGAAGATAATAGCCAGGACTACATTCTGGATGATTGGACTTTTGTTGACCTCACCCCTCTGGGAGATCTAGATAGTCTGCAATTCTCGATGAGCGGCAGCGATGTAGGGCAATACGGATTGAACACACCGGCTTATGTTTGTGTGGATAACATCACGACGCTCGATCGACCGACTAGTGTAAGGGCATACCTTCCGGATCTTGCTATCCGCATTTACCCCAACCCTACGGCCAACCTGGTGAATATCGACTGGCGGGAAGACGGCCCGGCACAGGGTGGCCTGTTCGACTTCAATGGCATGCTCGTATCGCAACAATCCATAGTTACCGGAATCCAGCAGATCGATCTGCAACATTTACCGAACGGGACTTACATTCTGAAAGTGCAGACGCCAAAAGGCTTTATAAGCCGGCGATTGATGAAGTTATAACCCATAGTCGCCTTATCGCGGCATAGTCGGCAAACAAACTGCAAATTTTTCAGTTTTGACTGAAATTTTTGCATGCCGGCAGGGCACAACTGTCATTTTTTCAGCCATAAGTATCTGGCATACAATTTGTTGATATACTAATTGAAAGGTGCAAACACATAGATTTAAAGGCACCTAAATTTTGTTCTTAACCTAAAAAAAACCAACAATCATGGCACTTATTAGAAACAACTTCCCAAGTTTGCCGACTACTTTTTCTCGTTTCTTCGACGATGTATTTACCAGAGACGTGTTCGATTGGGGAAATGGTAATTTTTCGCAAACCAATACGACCCTGCCGGCCGTAAATATTGTAGAGAACAACAATGAGTTTCTCGTAGAAATGGCTGCACCGGGTATGAATAAGAAAGATTTCCGGATCGAGCTGGAAAATGAGATGCTGAAGATCTCTTCTGAAAAAGAGATGAAAAACGAAGTTAAAGACGACGAACGTTACACCCGCCGCGAATTCAGTTATCAGGCATTCACGCGGAGTTTTCATCTGCCGAAAACGGTAGTAGATGAGGCTAAGATCCAAGCCAGATACGAAGACGGTGTATTGCGGATCATGATCCCGAAGAAAGAAGAGGCCAAGGTGCTACCGCCACGGAAAATTGAAGTAAAATAAGATATCGGCATTGGATACTGGTTTTGAGATTGGGGCCACGCAATTTGCCGTCATTACCCCACTACACATTACCAGCTATCCCATCCACAAAAAATTATTAGCGTAACTTTTTACCAACCCGAATGCTCCGCTGAGTATTCGGGTTGTTTTTTAGCGCTCACTCATAATCCCCAAGAGATAAGACTGAGCCATTTGCACCAGGGCCGGGTCTTTTGCTTTTAATTCCGGACTTACTTTTTTCAGGTTGTCATAGAAAGCCTGATCCCAATCGTGGTAATTTACCGACCAACGCCGCGGCCATTCCCTTCCCTCCCATACATCATAAATGGCCTTGGCGCTTTCCCAGTCACCGGCATAGACCAGCGCAGTAGCCAGACGCACTTTTACCCATTCTTCTTCCGGATCGATCTGAAGTGCCGTATTATACATGCTGATGGCGTCCCGGAATCTACCTGCAACAAAATGAAAGTCACCGGCCTTTTGATACGGAACGGCGAGGTAAGGCTGATAATTTGCACCGAAACGATCTACCAGATAACGCAAGACCATTTCGGCTGTATCTAATTCTGCCGGCGCATTCCAGATGCTGTTGTGCAGGTATTTATCGGCGTATTCAATGATCAGGCCCGGGTTGTCGGTTTGCCGGTAATCAAATGGAAGGCCATAAGCCTCATGTTCTGCAAAAGTGAGCTCCCGGTATTTGGAAAAAAAGTAAGCAACAGCAGGCCATAGCACTGCGGTATGATCGTTACTTCCACTCATGATAAACTGACCGTCAGGAGAGCAGGCGATATCCTGCACCGGCAAAGCATGAGCCTGAACGCTTTGTAGCTCGTTGCCCCGACGGTCCCACAGCTTGACCCTGCCGTCGCGACCGGCCGTAACGATCAGATCTCCTTTTTGGTAAGGACAATTTTCACATACAGGTAGAAAATCTGCAGCTTTAATTTCTTTTTCATGTGCAGCCAGATCCCAGCTTACCTCTCCTAGATCATCCAGCAGATACAGGTGCCCGTTTCTTCCCCCCAGCAGTAGCGATTGGCCGTCCGGGGAAAATTCCACGGTATTCAGGGGGCCCATTCTGGGAGCAAACGACCGGAGTTGTTTACCCTCCACATTCCAAATAATGGCCTCCCCTCCTCCTCCGGCAGCTACAATTCGGCGCCCATCCGGCGAAAAAGCGGCATCCGACAGGCTGAAGGGAGTGGCAAACGATCTGATCAGTGCTCCGTCGAGCGTCCAAAGACGAAGCGTATCTGAGCCATCGCCGCTCAGGATCTGCTGGCCGTCCGGGGAAAAACTGGCTGCTTTTATCCCATATTCGTGCTGGTCTAAAATATGCAATAGTTGCCCGTCGGTATTCCAAAGTTTGACCGTATTATCCAGGCTACCGCTCAAAATCAAATTTCCTTCCGGCGAAAAGGCAACAAATTTTACCGGTCGTTCGTGGCCGTCAAATGTATGCAACAGTATTCCATTGCGATCCCACAATTTAACGGTCCCATCCTCGCTACCGGTGAGTAATTGCTCACCGTCCGGAGAAAAAGCGACCGCATTGACGTTGCCTTGATGCCCTCCCATCTGGACCAACTCCTGACCGGACATATCCCAGATCTTCAGGATCTGATCATCTCCGGCCGTCAATAGCCTTAATTCGCCGCTATCCGGATCCAGAAAGAACTCAACGGCCCGAACGGGATCGGAATGACCTTCCAGGGTAGCCTGCAATTCTCCTTTGCTATCCCATATCTTGACGGTTCGGTCCAGACTGGCGGTAGCGATCCACTGGCCGTCCGGAGAAAAAGTGGCATCCCAGATGGCCAGGCGATGGCCGCTGAGGGTATCCACTGCTCTGCCTTCGCGATCCCAAAGGATGGCATAACCATCATAGTAGCCCGTCAGTACGAGTTGGCCATCAGGAGAATAGGTCGTGGTAATAGCGTGACTCAGGCTATCGATCAGACTTTCAGCGATCAATTCACCTGCCAGATCATATTGCCGCGTGACCCCGTCTCCCCCAGCCAGAGCCACCCGGTTGCCATCCGGAGAAAAAGCTACGGAACGAACATCGAACAGATGGCCGCTGAAAGTGCCTCTTTCCCGGGTATCGAGGCGTAACAGTTCGGCTCTCTGACGCATACAGGCCACCAACAATTGCCGCCCGTCCGGGCTGAAATCTACCGACCACACTTCCCCCTGTTCTTCATTGGGAAAACTATAGGTGGTCAGCCACTGCCCGTCTATATTCCACTCATTGACCCGCCCGCCGATGCTGCCGGCAACAAAAGAGTGACTATCCGGCTTAAAGGCCAGGGTTTGCACCTCGACTCCTGCTTCATTTCTGAACGTCCGAAGCAGATTTCCATGCGTATCCCAAAGCAAAATATTGCCGGTAGCATCTCCGCTTACCACGTATTTCCCATCCGACGATACTGCCGCCGAAAATATCGGCGTTTGATGCCCCTGAAGGTGCATAGGCTGCTGCTTATCCAGTTTCCACAATCCGACCGATCCGTCCTCATTGGCCTTTAGCACCCACTTCCCATCCGGGGAGCAGGTGCCGGTCCAGCGTGCTTTCCACTCCCCAAGCCGATAGATCTTTTTATCGCCCCAGATGTCCCACTGTTCAACCGTACCGTTAAACCTGAGCATCAGGATGTGTTCGCTATCCGCCGAAAAACGCAGTGGCTCTCCGTCCTGTTTATTAGGAGTGATATAGATCCGTTCCGTCAGTTGTTTGTCGAGGTTCCACAGAATGGTCCGGTCTTCATCACAATTGGCCATGATCCAGTGTCCGTCCGGTGAAAAGTCGAGACCGAATATCCGGCCGGTACCCATATTGAGATACTTAATGATCTGCCCGGAGGTATCCCAGATCGTAAATCCGCCATTGATGTCCACGCTTAGGATAGTCTCCGGATCTTGGCCAAAAGCGATACCGGCAATGTAAAAACTGTGTTCGGGAGTATGCATTAATTGCTGCCCGGACGTATCCCACAGGCTCACTGTTCTATCCCGGCTGCTACATAATATCCGGTGCCCGTCCTTTGAGAATACGATGAAAGAAATTGGGTCATCGTGCCCCTTCATCCGCAGCATTTCGGTGCCGTCCTTATGCCAAAGGATCAGTTCTCCGTCCATGCCGCCGGTAAGTATCAGTGCTCCGTCCGGCGAAAAAGTTACAGCCGTTACCATGTCTTTATGACCGATGAAATGCTGCAAGATGCGTCCCTGCCGATCCCACAATTTGGCAGTATAATCTTCCCCTCCGGTGAGTATGAGCTGACCATCCGGAGAGAAGGTCATTGCATTTACATCATTGCGATGCCCGATAAGATGCCGGACCAGAAAGGCGGTATTCATATCCTGGAACTGATCACGTCTGATCTTGGCTGAGAGTGGATTTTTCCTATCGGATAGCAAATAGGCGTAATTGGCCAGCTTGGCCGAGATCGTGGGATTCTCTTTTTGTATTTCCAAAGCCAGAGCGGTCAACCGATTGGCCTCGCCATCCCGTTCCGCTTCCCTGCGTAAAAGCTCGCTCCGGTCTCTTTCGCGTCTTACGATCCGGAGGGTTGATCGTACCCGGCTTTCCGCCTCTTCGGCTCGTTGCCGCTCACTTTCTGCCTGTTCTTTTTCCTGCTGAATACTCTCGAACAACTGCTGACGCAATTGTGCTATTTCTACGGGTTGGCTCTCCGGATATGCCGCCGCCGATTCCAGATTATCAAAGGCTGCCTGATAATCCTTCTCTGCCAGTGCCCGCTGTACTTTCCGTATTACACACTGATAGTCGTAGCAACTCTGGCTATGGCCAAAGCACGGCAATAAAAACAGCAGTAACAGAAAAATGTACCAGGATCTCATAGATTTGGGTTTCGGTCTCTCCTTCTCATCACTATTTCACTTTCGTTTCAGATCGCGTCTTAATGTGGCATGCAGCCTCTTACAGTAATATGATCATTTGCAATGGGTCAGTTTTGACATGGTTTCCTGATACTGTTGCTGCAAGCCTGCTTCCGACTGATGTTTCTGATAAAGGCTGTCGATCATTTGACGCATTTCGCGGGGCGGACAATTACTTCCTTTGGCGATCTGAGCGGCATTTTGCAATAATACATTCAGCTCGGTTTTTTCCCGGGCTGCCTGTGCCGCCAGCACTTCATTCAGCGCTCGTTGGGTTTTCCGTTGTTGCCACAATACAAAGATGATCACCAGCAGGGCTACTAAAAAACCACCGATCAAACTCCTCCTCAACTTTCGTTGCTCCCGGTCTCTTTGCTGTTGTGACCGGAGCACATATTCCCACTGGCTTGCATTGAGTTCCTCCTGCAGCCGGGATCTATAGGGCGCAATGAAAGCCAGTTGTTCCTTACTCAGCAGGGTTTCCGTATCATTGTAGGTAGCCAGTCCTTCCGTAACGATCCGCTTCGTCTTCAGATAAGCCTTTTCTTCCTCACTGCGTTTTGCGGCGATCTGTACGGCCAGGGTATCGTGGGCTACTTCATAGGTCTTCTCTTCTTTCCGGTAACGGAGGATGCGGCTGTTTTCCAATTCAGCTATGGCCTCCCGGATAATGGCCGGTCCGTCGGATGCCAGCTCAGCCGGAAGCGTCCTCTCCAGTCGTGACAATTCAAGCTGCCGGATGGGCACTTTCGTTCCATCAATAGTAGCAAAGGGAGACAGTATCCGCCAGGCAATATCCGTCGGCAGTTGATCATGGTTTTTGAGTAGATGCTTGTACACGCGCTGTGCCTGCCTTTCGATAAAGTTGGCCAGTACGTCCCCAATATTACCTGTAGTTTCAACCAGTTCCTCATCGATCGTCACTTCGCGGTCGCGAGCTACGGCTTCCCCACTGGCCTGCTCGTACAGCCGGTCCATGAATACCTGAAGATAAGGCAGTTTAATATTGACATCGCCTTCACGGATCTTTTCAACGATCAGCCGGGCTACCTCCTGTTCCTTCCCTGTTTCCAAATGCACATTACTATCCCGATTGTAAAGAGTAGCCTGCAATATGACCTGCTCTACGCGGGCCAGATCCATCGCTTCGATCCGGAGTTTTTTATTACGCAACTGGGGAACCGCCATTTCCAGATCATACAATTTCGCCAGATATTCTTCCCGCATTACAATGATGATCTTCACCGGCAGAGGGATCTGTACCAACTCTTCCATCAGCCGGATAAACTGCTGTTGCTCCTCCGGATTACCCAGGGTATACAACTCCTCAAACTGATCGAAGATCAGGTAAATGGGCGTAAACGTGGCCAGGTAAAGTTCTTCCAAAGCCCGGCTAACGGGGTGATCCGAGATCATATTACTGATCTTGGAACGGTTCGGATCCTGTTCTTCTTTCACCAATTGTTCGAACCAATCCAGTTCTTTCTCTCCTGCATCATGATCTGCAAACTGGGGCGTGTATTTGCGAATGGTCTCCAGCAGTGATCGGTTGATATCCGTACCTCGCCGAATGTACAGGTCCAGCCATTGAGTGTCGTTGAAGCGGTTGGCCAATCCGCAGCGGATCAAACTCGTTTTACCTGTACCGGAAGCCCCGTATACCAAAAGCAGATTGGTCTGAAATACCATGCGATACAGGTCGTCGATCTCCTGCTCACGGCCAAAGAAGATGTTCCGGTCTTCTTTAGTATAGGCATCCAGAAATTTGAAAGGATATCTCTTCATTGGTATTCGGTACGTTGTGCCTGGTCCTCCGAGGATAAGATCCTGATCAGATCAATGATAAAATATCTTCATCGTCCACATCAGTGGCCGGTTTGCTATGTGTTTTTTCGCCCAGGATCTCCTGCCTTGCCCGCTCGAACTGGCGGAATATCTGTGGATAATGATGCCTGGATACGATCAGTTTATCCTTTTCATTTTCCATCCAGTAATAATGTAACCCTTCTTCATCGGCATAAGAGAAAAAATACATTTTTGAATTGTATTCCCGTAACAGGGCATTCTCATCAATAATAAAGGGGGACAGATTGAGGCTGTGATTCAGTTGGTCTTTGTAGAACAGCACCGATTCCATATCTGTTGGGGCTTCCAGCTCCTGTTGACGGTCTTTTTCTCCAATATCCTGGTAATTATTATCGATCTCCACAATGATGTGGCGGTAAGCCGTGGGGGGAATGTTCTTCAACTGAAAAACTTCTATATTTTTCACCACCGCCATTTTGTATTGTGCCAGGAAATGTAGCTCTTCCAGTACCCGGGCCAGTTGTTGCTCGGAGCTCAGAGCATAGTGCTCCATCAGGTGGTCCGGTATTCCGGCATCCAGTCCCTGTTGCATGCGTTGAAAATGGTCATTTGCGGTCTGCAAAGTTTCCTTGGCCTTCCATCCATCCGGATAGTTTTGCAGCCCCTCAATGTAGAGGGTTATTCCATTGCGATGCGCCAGTCGCAACAGTGCATCCGCAAGCATAAAATAATCAAAAGTTGCTACTCCCAACGGATTCAAATTAAAAAAAGCCCCCAACTGAAGACGTTCCGCTGCTGATATACTGAGTGAATCTTCACGCCGGTAACTCGCATCCCAAAGTTCCGAAAGGAGAATAAAAGTCAAAAAGATCGTCGTCTGCCGGTACGTATTCACCAGCTGTCTTAAGCGATCTGTATCGTATTTTTTGGATAATTGATGAGAGAATAGTGCCCGCAGATGTACACTCACCGGAGCCGGATAAGCCCGGACAATAGCATCCTTTTTTTCCGCATCCGTAGGCTTGCGTCCGGGATTGCCTTCCTTTCGTTCCCGGTGGATCTTGCGCGCCAGCTCTTTTACAATCTCACTATCCCGGATCGCCTTCAGACTATCATCCACCAGTATCTCATTGACCGGCGCCATTCGCTGACGCTTCCATTCATCAGGGCCAAAATCAATTTCAAGCGGTGATTCCCGGGGTAGCGACCAGTTGAGCACTTCGTCCTGATCGGCGTGAAAATACAGTCCCCACGGGATCTCATCCTCATCAAACTTATCCAGTTTGATATTTCGCGTGGCTTCAATATCGATGATCTTTAATTCCTTTCTGGATGTTTCAATGAACGCTTTAGCTTTGCGGAATGCTTCTGCGATCGTACTATCGGTGGCTAAGGCCAGATAGAATTGCTCACTGAATTGTTGTGCCTCCCGGTCCTTGATACTCACCCGGGTAGCGATCACGGCCGGCACCCCTGCATCCAGGAGACTTTTGACCTGCCCTTTGGTGGCACAGCCATTGAGAAATACCAGCTTCAGTTGCGACTGTGTACCCAGTAGTCCTGCTATCCCCTGCACATCAGCGGTTTGTACGACGCCCACTTTGCGCTCTAACTGCAGGCTCTGCTGATCAGCATGCCCTCCGTAGTGAAAGATATGCAGCCGCTCGTGATAACGATTAACCAGGTAAAAGATTTCTTCGGTAGAAGCGTGCTGTACATCCCGTACTTCCAGATAGTTCTTATCTACAAAATCCAGTAAGGCCTTCTTAATAGCCTTTTGCTCCGATACGATCATCTCCAGATAATCGTCCGTATTGTTGGAAAAGGTGAGTAGTATGACAGGTTGGGTGGTCAATATCAGCTTTTTTAAGCGTTGCGCAGGTGGTTAGCCCTCCATTCTAAAGTGCCTGCCAACGACCTACGCATCTCTGCCAAAATATTAAAAAAGACTTGAAGTGCCTATCTCTTTTTAGTAAATTGCCTGAGTCTGTTAGCCGGTAGAGTTTTCCCGCCGATATTTTTAACGCACTCAATTACTAAATTACCGTCACCCACGTATGATCGGGCCGGTTCAACACCGCTTAGACGGACAGTTTTCTGCTATTGCTGCTGAACTCATCCGGCGTTTGCGTCTGCTAGAAGGATTTCTTGTAGCAAATGTGACCTGTTACAATACAACGGTCTTCCTGTAGGCAGTCTCCCTTGAGCACCTGATGTCTTAATGGCTCCTAAGAGATACGCCAAGTATATTAACCAGAGCAGGAAAAGATTATGAACCTACAATTACTTCTACGCAAAAAGACCATCTCTTCTCTCCAGCAGCAGGAAAAGGAAACCAACCTGAAAAAGGTATTATCGGTGTGGGATATCACCGCTTTCGGTATTGCCGCCATAATCGGAGCCGGTATCTTTGCCACCATCGGGAATGCTGCAGCAGCCGGCGGACCGGCCATCAGTCTTTTATTTGTGTTCACGGCAATAGCCTGCGGTTTCTCCGGATTGTGTTATGCTCAGTTTGCTTCTTCTGTTCCTACTTCGGGTAGTGCCTATACTTATGCCTACGTGGCTTTGGGCGAGCTATTCGCCTGGATCATCGGCTGGGATCTTTTGCTGGAATATGCCATCGGGAATATCGCTGTAGCGATATCCTGGTCGGATTATTTTACCGGCTTCCTTAAGGGCATAGGCCTGCATATCCCTGAGTATTTAACCACGGATTTCCTGACGGCAAAAAGAGGCTACGCTGAAGCGGCCGGACAGCTGGCGGGCGGCGTGCAGTTTGATCAGCTCTCCATCGGTTTACAGGATGCCTGGCTAGCCTGGTCAAATGCCCCGGGTACCAATGCGTTCCGACTGGTACTGGACCTGCCGGCTTTACTGATAGTAACCCTGATCACTATCATCGTTTTTCGGGGTATCCGGGAATCTCGTACAGCAAGTAACATCATGGTTGGGATCAAACTGGTGGTAATTGCCGGAGTTATTATCCTCGGGAGTTTCTATGTGAATCCGGGAAACTGGTCCCCCTTTGCACCCAATGGCTTTGGTGGGGTCATGAAAGGGGTTGCGGCTGTTTTCTTCGCCTATATCGGTTTCGATGCTATTTCAACTACCACCGAAGAGTGTAAAAATCCGAAACGGGATCTGCCGCGGGCTATCATTTACTCTCTGCTGATCTGTACTATTCTGTACGTGATTATTTCCCTGGTGTTGACCGGGATGGTGACTTACGAAAAACTGGCAGTAGGAGACCCACTGGCCTACGTTTTCAATCTGGTTCACCTCGATTGGGTGAGCGGGATCATTGCTCTGACTGCGCTGATCGCCATGGCGAGCGTACTGCTGGTGTTTCAGGTAGGGCAACCCCGAATATGGATGAGCATGAGCCGGGATGGTTTGTTACCCAAGATCTTTTCAAAGATCCATCCCCGTTTCAAAACCCCTTCTTTTTCTACTATAGTAACTGGTCTTCTGGTTGGCATACCCGCTTTTTTTCTAAATCTGACGGAAGTAACTGACCTGACGAGTATCGGCACCCTCTTTGCTTTTGTGGTGGTGTGTAGCGGTATTCTTTTCATGAAGGACGAGCCCACTGAGGATAAAAGCTATCGGGTGCCCTACATTAATGGAAAGTATTGGGTGCCCTTACTGATGCTGTTGATCACCGGATTAAGTTATTACTTTTCCCCTGAAGCCTGGCGTCGCTTTTTTGAATGGCATACCGGAAACGGGCATTCTTTTTTTGCGTGGGATATTTTTAAGCATAAGATCCCCAGCCTGATATTTGCCATCGTTGCCATCGTTGTTACATTACTTTCTTTTTTGAAAAAGCTGTCCCTTATACCCGTTCTGGGCTTACTGAGTTGCCTTTACCTCATGTCCGAATTGGGCTTCACCAACTGGATGCGCTTTCTCATCTGGTTGCTTGTCGGTCTGATCATTTACTTTAGCTATGGTAAAAGACATAGCAGGTTGGAGGTTAACAATTATCAATAGTTGTGAATAATTTCCAGCAGCCAATAAAGCTACATCTAGGGACCATCCTGCAAATTGCTTTCGGTTTGTTCTTTGTCGGCGTAGGCATCTATTTCATCCGGCACGAACAGGACGAACTGATCAAAGTAGAACAGGTAAACTACAAATGTTATTTTATTTATTTAACAGTGTACTTACAAATCTATTTCGTCACATATGCCTGAAAGTACCGGCATTCCTGCACGGCCTGTAGAAAAAACTGTGTATCCGCGAAGTTGTCGATCAGAATGTCGAAAGCTGCATGGGGCTGAGCGGTGCCCGGAGTGCCGTATACATAGAACTCATTCTGCTCACATTTAGCTTCCATGAAAGTTGCCCGTGCAGAAAGTTCTTTATTATCGGCCAGAATACGCGCCCTTTGGAAGAGGTAACGCGCCCGCGAGCAGTTCATAAATTCCAGATTACCTTGCTCCGACATGATCGTGGGAATGACGAGATCTTCACTTCCCTGCCGATGTCGTTTCAAACTCGAACCACTACGGAATTCATCAATGATCTGCCAGGCCGGGCCAAAGTAGGTCATATTATAATAGGCAAGGCCCATTCGGTAGTACAGATAAGCTGCCCGGTTTCGGCTTTCTTCCGCCCGGGCCCGGTACTCCATATCCAGGAGCTCTTCGATGAGTTCCCCTTTATTGAACTGTGTCAGGGAATCCGGCAGAATACAATTGATACAATCGTTGATGCGGTCCACGAATGGTGCATAAAGAGTGGGGTCGAGATTATCCCAATCGCTGCGGTCCATTCCCTTAAGGGTTTCTACTGCGGCCTCCGGGAGGTTCTGACTGAGTAGCAGACTGGACTTCAGGTCGAGCAGCTCCGGGGCGATGGTAGTACCGTCGGGCTTCTCTACCATCGATTTTTCAAAGCGGTTGCGCTGTGGTTTGCGAATGATGCGCAAGAGGTCGTCAATCACGTCCATTTGCGGGTGCAGCTGCAGATCTTCCAGTGTATACTGGCTGATGAAGGATTTGCCGACACTTCCGTTGCTCTTATACAGTTGGGTAAAGCGATCCCGCATGAAGTCAGCCATATCCGGATATTGCGGATAGATCTTGGAGTTGTAGATCTTTGAAGCTTCCAGTTCGGCTTCTTCTATGGGCGGGTGGAGTTCCAGGATCTGTAATACCGTCTCCCAAACATTCAGTTGGTGTTCTATGGTATCATTGCTGATGGTTTCCGCCAGATCATCAAAAGTTTGCCGGGCGAAGTAGTAATCACCCGCCAGCAGTTCGAGATAGCCTTCCAATAATTTCCAGAACTCGGGCCGGGCAATCTGCCCCTGTTCCAGTATATTACGTACAAAGGATTGCAGTTCGATAACCCGCTCTCCGGCAATTGCTCTGGGAATGCCGAAATAACGTTTATTTAGCTGACGGTGGTCATTAAAATCCAGCCCGAGCAGGTCTTTTTCGAGGCGTTGGAGCTCCCTTAGTGCCAGGTATTCCAGCTGCCGGTTGCCCGGTTCGTAATTATAAACGTTCCACATCTCTTCGATCAACCGGCTGTTCTCACCGTTGGCTCTCAGAATATGCAGTACGGCGCGCTCGTGATCATTGGCACATAGTAGGTTCAACTGCTGCCACTCTTCATCGGTGCGGATGTCGAAGCTTCGGTAAGCAGATTCTCGCTTACTAGGGCATTTTTCAAAGATCCGGGAGAAAATATAGGAAGCCTCCACGCGCTGTCCCAGGCTCATCATCGCGCCCGCACGGTGGCCTTCGATCCAGTATTCCAGAATACTGGGATCATTATCGATCTTGGGCATCAGAAAATCGTAGAGGGCCAGGGTTTCTTCGTAATCCTTCAGGTAGTGCGCCAGGCGGATGATCTGGTAAGCATAACGCAGCCGGAAGTAGTGCGATTCCGTCTCCAAA
This sequence comes from Lewinella sp., assembly GCA_020436695.1. Taxonomy (GTDB): domain Bacteria; phylum Bacteroidota; class Bacteroidia; order Chitinophagales; family Saprospiraceae; genus Flavilitoribacter. The sequence goes on from JAGQXH010000044.1 coordinate 16,813, forward strand.
AAGGCCTCTTTACCCAGCCGGATCAGGTCGCGCATTCCGGTGCGATCCATAGGAGTATCGTCCCATCTCTTTTTGACCGTCACGTGGGGCTCACAGCGCTTGGCGAAGATGAGGTAATCCAGGGTCTCGGTGCATTTATGTCGATGCAGATATTTGGCAAATGTATTGTTGGCGATTTCCGGCCGCAGGTAGGTGATGGGCACATTCTCACTTGAGATAGCCGACCGCAGCTCCTGCAGGTCATCAATACGGGACTGATAGATCAGGGAGGCGACATCTGCTTTATCGGGAATACGGCAGAAGCGCTCCCACCATTCTTCGATATTGCCCAGCGCCTGCGTCTGGCTGGGAGGTGGCACAGTGGTACTCAATACGTCAAAGTCCAGGAAGAATTGCGCCAGATTGGGATTCAGGCGCACGATGTAGGGATTGATGAAGGAATAACCCTGAAAGGAAGTCATCGGTCCGCAGTCGCCCGCAATAGGTACGGGGAGGCTCAGCCAGCTCAGGAAAAGCAATATTGTAAGCAGAATGGTTCGCATGCGTGAGTTTTGTGCGATGTCAAAGATATCTAATTTTGGAGTGCGGATCAATTTATTATTCAGGACGGTGGACAGTGTAGGGTTTACGGTAGGCGGAGGCAGCGGAAAAATATGAGAGGCCTTTTGTCTGCTATGACTTTCGCTCTTTTCGAGCATTATACAATCGATTGGTAAAGCTTAAAATGAACTGGAGCCCAGGCGAAGTCCCAGATACAAACTTCCCAGACAGACCAATAAGCTTGTTGCGATATAAAGCAATCCCATGAAATTCATTCCTTCTTCAAACAACAAAAAAGTCTCAGCCGTAAAAGTAGAAAAAGTCGAAAAGCCGCCGCAAAAGCCGGTCATGAAAACCAGTTGCCAGTGCGCAGCTACATTATTATTGACTTTCAGACTGACCAGATAACCCAATATCAGACAGGCTAGTACATTGGCGATAAAAGTAGCCAACGGAAAATCCAGGCGATGATTCACCATCCATCTGGCAATGCTGTAGCGACAGAGGCTGCCTAATCCTCCTCCCAGAAATACGTAGACGAAATTCAGCATGAGTCTTTTTTGAGAATAAAAAAGATTTGATGGCAAAAATAATTTAAATCCTGATACTGCCTCAAATCGTGCGTATAACGAATTACACAATGTTTAGATAGCATGGAGCATGGATGGCATGGCCTTTCCTAAGCAATCCCTGCTATTTCTCCAAAGCCGATTTCTGTAGAATTTGTTATTCACACCCTTAAATCACCAATTACTTGAAATCATCATCGTCTTCCTCAACGCTCTGACACAACCCCTATGTGTTCATATTCTTCTTCCGTACGGTTGCTTTATGCAAAAAATACGTCAGGCTGATCGCAATGGATAGCACGAGCAGGAGTAAAATGTGCATATCCACCAGATCATGCATGGCAAAAACGAGAGTAATGAAAAACACATTTACGGACACCAGTATACCTGTCGCTCTCATGTGGCTGAAACCATAGTCGATCAGGAGGTGATGAATATGCCTTCGATCGGCATGAAATGGGGAATGGCCGCGATAGATACGGGTAATGAACACCCGAAGGGTATCGAAAAGAGGGAGTATCATGATGCCGATGGCTACGACGGGGCCTGACTCCAGCCGGAAGGGATCGGAGGGTGAGAGATTGTGGTTGAGGTCAATAAAGGAGATCACCAGTACGGCACTCGCCAGCCCGATGGTCAGAGCTCCGGTATCGCCCATAAAGATCTTGGCCGGAGAAAAATTATAACGCAGAAAAGCAATAATGCCGCCCACCGTAGCAAAGGCTACTGTGGCCAACTCCACATGGCCGGCTACCAGAAACCAACAGCCCAGCGTTCCGCAAATAATGGCTCCAAGACTACCGGCCAGTCCATTTATCCCATCCACCAGATTAAAGGCATTGATGATCACCAGAATGGTGAAAATGGAAACGGCGATGGCGACAATCTCCGGGAAAGCACCTTCCATACCGAAAAGGCCATAGAAGCTATTCAGGCGCACATCCATTTTAAAAGCGATAATGGAAGCGGCAAGGGTCTGAGCGATCATCTTTTTGTAGGGATCCATTGGGAGAATGTCATCTTTGGCTCCCACCAGAAACAGTATGATGAAACCGCATAACAGATATTGCAGATTACCAAAGGTCTGGAAGGGCGTCCAGAAGACAATGGAAAAAAAAGTACCGGCAAAGATGCCAATACCACCCAAAGAGGGTGTCACTTCCCGGTGTGAACTCCTCTGATTGGGCTCATCGAACAGGTTCTTCTTAAAGGCAATATTGATGATGGACGGAATGGCAAAGTAAGTCACCATAAAGGCGGTTACAAAAGCAGCTACAACGGAGAGTAGATTACTTGTTATCATGCCATTTTTTTTTTGGGTACCGCCCTGCGTTACCTCGAACAGGAACCCGGACATACGATGGGTGCCCGAAGTACCTTAGCGGAAGATCACCGGGCTCGGATGTCTGCCGGGTTCGCAGCAAATCTGATCATCTGAACCGATACGATACCCGGTCAGGTTTAGAACCTGGAATCGTCTACCGTATCCAGCCAGGCACTGATGGGCGCAACTACCTTTTGCAGGCAACCCGACTGAAAAGGAGATTCAAGGCCGGCCAGACGGACCAATTCCAGAAAAGACCTGCTGCCTCCGGTCTGACACAGTTTTACATAATCAGCCCAGGCACTTTGGTGGTCTTTACGGTCACGTGACCAGAACTGGAAAGCACAGATCTGGGCCAGCGTATAATCGATATAATAGAAGGGAGAGGCGAAAATATGACTCTGTTTTTGCCAAAAAGCTCCTTTTTCGAGAAAGGCATTGCCGTCGTAATCCCGGTGGGGAAGGTATTTCCGTTCGATGTTCCGCCAGGCATCATGGCGTTCCTGCGGGCTCATTTCCGGATTTTCGTATACGACGTGCTGGAATTCATCAACTGCCACACCGTAGGGCAAAAAGCAGACGGCGTTCGTCAGGTGAGAGAAATAGTATTTCTCCGTATCTTTTTCAAAGAAAAGCTTCATCCAGGGCCAGGTAAAGAACTCCATACTCATCGAGTGGATCTCGCAGGCCTCATAGGTAGGCCAGTTGTATTCATTGATACCGATATCGCGGCTGGAATAAACCTGAAAGGCATGCCCGGCTTCATGAGTGAGTACATCGATATCTCCGCTAGTACCATTAAAATTGGAGAAAATATAGGGCGATTTGAATTCGCCGATGTATGTACAATAGCCACCGGGGGCTTTGCCGGGACGGGAGATCAGATCCATCAGATTTTTGCCCCGCATAAATTCGAAGAACTCACCGGTTTCAGCAGAAAGAGACTGGTACATTTCTTCGGCGCGAGAAACGATCTGCTCCACTTCTCCTTTAGGTTTGGGATTGCCGGTGGAGAAACGGAATTCCTCGTCGTAATACTTGAGATGGTCCAGTCCTAATCTTTTTGCCTGTCTTTCGTAAAGCTTTGTAGCCAACGGGACAATGTATTCCTGTACCTGACGGCGGTAATCGGCAACCATTTCCGCATTGTAGTCGGAGCGGGTCATCCGGGCGTAACCCAGTTCGATAAAGTTGCGGTAACCCAGCTTTTGGGCCATACGATGCCGTACTTTTACCAATTGATCAAATATCCGGTCAAAGGCTTCCGTCCGTTCATTAAAAAAATCCCATTTCGCGGCGGCTGCTTCCCGGCGTGTCTGCCGGTCAGTTGAAGTTTCCGGTACTACTATTGTGGACAGATTGTATTCCACGCCCTGGAATTCGATCGTGGCGCCGGCTTTTAGTTTGACGTATTCGCTACTCAGGCGGTTTTCCTCCTGCATGTCTTCCAGGATGACCGGTTTGAAAGTCTTGAGGCTTAATTCGGCGATAACGAACAGTTGGTTACCCCATTTCTCTTCCAGCTCCTTCCGGAAACGGGAAGTTAGCAAAGCCTCATAAAACCGGGTGTTGAGGGCTTCAAAATTGGGCATTTGTTCGTCGAAGAAATTATTTTCCGTTTCGTAAAACTCATCCTTGGTGTTCACCGTATGCCGGATATAACACAGGTTGTACATGGACAGGAAATGGGTCCGCATATCGTTTATTTCGCGAAAGACCTCATTTTGAGCAGTAAAGGATGGAGCGTTTTGAAATTTTTCGAGCAGATCTTCAAAGTGCTTGCTTACTGATTCCATCTGCGGGCGCGTATAGGTAAAATCTTCGAATTTCATACTATTTAATCTCGTGATATTGTGATGTAGTGATGTGGTATATTATGATAGGGTGATGAGGTGATATTGAGATGTGGTGGCGTTTTTTGCACTAGATCACTCCTCAGTATATCACAAGCTATAAAAAAGCAAGGGCGAAGACAATTACAGAT
>JAGQXH010000450.1 GCA_020436695.1 Lewinella sp.
ATTACCCTGCTCGGCCTGGCCAAACTCTTCCACGTGGATGACCGCCTGGAATCATGGTGGAATGATTATGAGCGTTCTTTCCGGGAACCGGCTCCCGAACCTATCGAGCAGGGTACGGTCTGCCACCTGCTCACTCACCTGGATGAACAGGAGTCTATCCTACTATTGGACCCCGAAGCTGCCGTCGAGGCGAGAATGGATACGATGGTACAAAGCTGGAACCTGGATAGCATCGAGGTAATGATTCAACGGGCCCGGACGGCTCACGGTGCAGTAGCGCAAATCGATATCAACGAGCTGGTCTATTTTGAAGCCCTCACCCAGGACCGCGCCCGCCTGATCTTCTACGACGGTAGCAGCGAGGTGCACGATCTTGGGGCCGTCCTGCAACTGATCCGCGACCGCGATAAATGCCACTTCTTTCAGGCCGTCTCCTTCGAAGGACAAGCCTACGAGTACTTCAACATCCTCTACACGGAGGCCTTTGAAAAGGTCAACTGCGATGCGGGCACCTACTACCTGGCCCGATTAAATGTTACTGCCGGAGGTGATCCGGCCGCACGGGCTATCGTAAACTGCGGTACAGATCTGTTCAGCCACTATATCTACCAGAAGACCCGCCGCCGACTGGAATCGCTCAATCCCAGTAGTGATTTTAGCTATCGGCGGGAGTTGGAGTGGCATGATTGTGTCTGTAGTGAGGGTAGGGTGGATAGTGTGGCGGTGACTCAATAATTGATCACTCACCACGCCTGGAAGCAATATACATTTGAGTTTACGGCGGAGTCCGATTGGCGGTACCCTCGTTCATACTATGGCTCGCGATAACAATTCTGTCGGCCGCTTTTCAGAAGTCCTATGCATCAAAAACTACTTTGGTATATGATACTCCAAATAGTCCCAGGTGTAGCCGGTTTGGTTGGTTTTTCTATAAGCCCTTACGGTCCGGCCGTTTAATAATTCGGCTAGTTTACAGCTGGCAACGTTGGCTTGCGCACAGTGCCAGATGATGTATTGATAATTGAGATGGTCATCCGACCAGGCTTTTAGAGCAGTCACGATCTCTTTTCCGTAGCCCTGTCCCTGAGCGCCTTTTTTTAGCCATCCACCCATTTCGGGATTCGCTTCCTTTAAATCTTCCAACGCAAAGCTGCCAATGAATTCAAGGTTCTTCCTGAGCAACACGATCAGGTAGAGCATTAGTCCTTGCTCCATGTGTTTTTTTCTTTCGATCATACGTGCTTCAAGGGTTACAATACCATCCGCTGGAGGATGGTTCATATATAGGGTTACCGGGTATTTATATTCGCTAAGAACTGCCGGTGCATACCCTACATCTGCAGATAGAAGTATCAGGCGATCGGTTGCTATTCTAATATTTGAACAATCCATAATGTTGTAGACTAGCTTTCTTCCAATGAATCGCAAAATTGCTTAGGCGAACATCCTATCTTTTTCTTAAAAGCCCGGCTGAACGTGCTTCTGCTGTTAAATCCGGACTCATAGGCGATACCTTCCAGGGTAGTTGTTTTATGTGCACCGTTCTTGATTTGTGCAACAGCATAGCTGATTCGCCACTCATTGATGAAATGAGAAAAGTTGAGCTGGTACTCCTGGTTGATCAGTTGAGACAGTTGGTGGGCAGGTAACTCCAGCCTGTTGGCCAATTGTTGTAAGCTTAGTTCAGGTTGCAGAAAGACCTGTTCTTCTTCGATCAGGGTCCGCATTTTCTCCTTGATCAGATCGACATCTGCTGCCTTGAGGCCGGAGGTCTTGTACTTTTCCGTATCCTGATAAAACCCGGAGATCACCTCCGGTTGCCGCCAGGACTTCAGGATGATGGAGACTACAATGATGGCCACCAGCATCAGATAAAGGATATCCGCACTATTGTTTATTGCGTAGTACCCGCCGGAGATGATCAACAAATACATGACCATAATGACGATGGAGAAAATGGAGCTGATGATGGCCAGTTGCTTAACCCAGGCTGTATTGATCAGGATCAGAGCCGAAGTGTATTTATTGATGTTCGATGCTTGTCGGTGTATATACTTTCTTGCCCGAAAAATATAGACCAGTAAATGAACAACTTGCAGGAGTATGAACCCGAAAGCCAAAAATTTCAATAAGGTGATGTTGTCATAGGAAGCAATAGCCGACCGATTGGCAAACAGCAATGACATCAGAATGATGGAGAGCAGCGCAGGTAGGAAATGCCGCCGGCTGGTAGGGTTCGATTTTGATGCCGGTTCGATCAGCTGTCGGACATGCAGATACAGTGCAGGGCCTATCAGAAAAATAACCCCCTGAGAGATGAAGTACAACCAGGTGAATATGGGATGACTATCCGTTGCCGCTTTCTGCCTGATGAGCAGGACCGCTAAAGCAGTGAGTAGCATGGCCAGGTATCGGTTGGCAATAATGTTCCCTCGTTGGTGTGTAATGAGAAAATAACTCCACACCAGACCAAGCATGGCGCAAAAAGTGATTACTGCTGATAGGTTAAAAACAGTCTGCTGAAGAAACATGGTTCCTTAAATATGGGTCATTTCATAAAGTGATTCAGCCCTACGATGAAAAGCCGCTAGCTTGTTGCTCTATTCTGATCATTACAACAAATATACAGGACATGAAACAGAAGTTAAGGAACATTGCAGCGTGGATATTACAGGTACTGGTAGGACTTGAATTCAGTATCGCTGGTTTGGCTAAATTTACCAATAGCAAGATCTGGGCGCAACAATTTGAAGGTTGGGGCTATCCCGATCATTTCTATATGCTCATCGGTGGACTGGAATTGATCCTGGCTGTCCTGGTGTTTTTCCCCAGATACAGCGCCAAAGCCGCTTTAGGACTCGGCGTCATCATGCTGGGAGCCACTTTGACCCATGCCATTCATCAGGAGTGGAACCGGGTCTGGGTTACTGTCATCATTACGGGGATTATCGCTTTGCTGTACTATTTGCGAAAGGGTAAGTCTGCCAATGGAGCAGATGCCAGGCATTAATCCTCAAAGCGAGAAACGTAGATCATAAAAGATGAGACTTCATACGATTGTTTTATTTGTGTGCTCCTTATTTATGCAGTTAGGGTGTAACGAGAATGCATTAGACTTCTTTGGGAATCTGGAGATGGGGCCTCACCCGGTCGGAGTCAGGCAACTTACGCTGGCCGATACAATCGGGAAAATCAACATAACCATGTGGTATCCTTCCCTCGAAGGCGGCCGGAAACTAAGTTTCGCTGAATACCTGGACTACAAAAATGAACTCAAAAAACCGGAGCTCTTGAACAAGCTCTCCTTAGGTATCGGTGGCAGTGACGCGGTCTTCCCGGAAGACAGTCTGGAGTTGTTGCTAAACGCTAAGATGCAGGCAGTTGAAGATGCGGAAGCAAAGAACGGAGCATTCCCGTTGCTTGTGTGGAGTATGCGCTATGGTACGGTAGCCTATCAAAATATGCTCTCTGAATTCCTGGCCGGCCACGGCTATATCGTCGCATTCCCGGAAGCTGTACCCAATGGGGCTTATCCCTGGCAACTTGGTTCGCCGGCCGAGAAAAAAGCAGCGCTGGTACAAGAGCTAAGTGATATAAATAAGTCCATTGATTATCTGAAAAGACTGCAAAATGTCAATCCTACCAAAATTGGACTACTCTCCTGGAGTTATGCCGGGGAATCGGCCATGCTCACTCAAATGAATAATCCGGACATAGATGTAGTCGTGGGCTTGAGTTCGATAGGCTTCTCCAATGGTGTCTATTTAGGGGATGAACTTGCCGGGGAGATTGATATCGAGAAGATCAATGTGCCTTATTTAATGTTGTTTGAGCAAGTGGCTCCAAACGGCAGGACGAGAACCCTCCCGGATCTTTTTGACGCTTTGCATGCCGATTCCCGTTATGTTTCCTTTCGCGAAATGGCCCACGGCAATTTCAATGTGGTCGAAGGAATGGTCCCGGGAGTTTTGCGAACTGATAAGGTGCAGCCTTGGTCTACGGGGGGAGAATTAGCGCAAATAGCCTATGAAACTATTTGTAATTTGACGGTATTGTTTTTGGACATGGTTTTTAAAGAGACCGACTTCGAATCCTTCGACGCACATAGTTCTGCGATGCAGGTAGACCTGCCCGAAGGTTTTATTACTGTTTTCTCTCCTCAAAAGAAATAAATTAGCAGTGATGAGTATTGGAAACTATTGGTGTGAATTCTTTGGGGTCCCGATTCTGGCTAAGAGCATTGGGGTTAAGGAATATGCCACCAGCATTGCCGTTAGATTTCATTAAATCAGATTGATAAGTGAGTTTCGACTTCGCTCACCTCACCTTTCCAGACTCCCAAAAGGAGGAAAAGCCGGGTGAGCGGAGTCGAACCCCGAACCAAATTACAATCAAAACGCCCGATACTGCTCCGGTGCGATCCCCTGCATACGGATGTAGATGACCAACTGCCCCCTATGATGCGTGATGTGATCCCGCATGGCCATCATTGCTGTTGCCAGGCTTTTGGTCGGCTGATCGGGCAAGAAAAAGAAATGGAAGGTTTTTTTGAGATCTTTTTTGGACATCTGACGGCACAAATCGGCCGATGCGGTGTAATGCTCCAGTAGCTGCAAATTACTGTGATCCAGATATTTGCGTGTCTTATTATCAATATATAAGCCCAACGGCCTTCACCTCCTATTGTAATTCCGGTGACTGGCACAGTATAGCACCGGCTTGTATTGTTGACAGGATAAATATTATTTCTGTAAATGCTAATGCTGCGGGTGGTATTTATTATGATGCACAGGGCAACGTTTTGTCAGGAGTTATTTATGGAGTCAGAAAGGACAAAGGACCGTGGAATGCCTGTTCTCTGTGTATGACTTCTTATACCTTAACCTATGGGACCAACAAATGTGGAAATGATAGGTTCTGGGCTATCAATCAATCAATCAAATAAATAAATACTTATTCAGACCCTAAAACTGATATCGAATCTCGTTAATTTAAGGTAAATCTAAGTTCCACATTTTCTTCTGTCACCTCCACCTTGTTTTCTAAGATTCGGCTCGACTTTCTTAACTTCGAGTACCCTTCCAGTTCCAAATAATAGGTTAATGATAGAAGATAAGATCCATTTTTTAATTCATTCTTCAAAAACTTATCTTTTGGTATCACGAAAGCCTTGGTCCCGTCTTTATTACTGATAATTGAAGATTCAATAATTTGCGGATCGGCAGGCTTAAGGGTGGTAGTATATAGAATTTCGGAACCCTCCGGATTGACTATTCTGATTACTATGGATTCTTTTCGGGTATATGTAAGATGCGCTTTGGCAAGGAAAGCCGACAGCTTTTCCAGAGAGATAGCGATAGTCGTTCCGGCGGTATAGAATTTGTCAAAATGATAACAGTCCCGGAACACGCCACTATCTTTTTGACTATTACTGATTTGAATCTTGCTTCCTGTCAGGTCCATATCCTCCAGCACGAGTACGCTCAATGCTGTTAGCAGGAATCGCTTGTCTTCCAATTCCTCTTGATTCGCCGTGATGATCTTCACTGCCGCGAGCGACTCCATTATGGGTTCCTGGTGCTTATCATAAGTGAGTTGCACGACAGTCCGCTCCCAAGCTATGGGCTCAGGACTTTCCAACAGTAATCCATATCTTTTCTCCCGATCGTTTATCAAATGTATCTCAAATTTTTCGGGATGCGGCCTGTATCCGAGGTGAAAAACTTCATCATTTAAATGATCAAATCATTCAGCTGCCTGCTCAAGGTCATACAGGGAAGGGGGGAAACGGCTATTCCAATCCTTCAAAGCTGCATTGACGCCGGATTTGCTGATTTTATTTTGATCAAACCGGCCTTCCAACTGGTGATAATTCCAGGCTACTTCTTCGAAGGTATGCAGCATATGTTCGAAGGAAACGAATCTTGAAGTGGTAAAGGAAAAATTGTAAACGATATGCTCGCCGGAAAAGAGTTTGGCTTCATAAATGCTGTTGGGCAACAATAGAAAATCCGGACCTCCAAAATATAGACTGCCCGTTTTGGGACGGTCTTCCACAGGAAGATCAATGGTTTGCCCAAAGTCGTGATCATACCAAATACCTGCGGCATCAGAGCCGCTCCGGTCCGCTCCGGATATCCAGCTTGCTTCGAAGGACTTTCCGACCAGGCTATCGGAGATCTCTGCTCGGAGTTGGCGTTCCTTCACCTCCGGTTCCAACTGGTTCATTTGGTTCCCGTAATGATCGTATAGTTTCAGACGAAGATCAAAATCACCTTCCATTCTTCCGTACAGATCGATCAGGTATGTGGCTGACTCTTTATAGATAATACCGAGATCGTAATTGCGAAAATGGCGCGGGCGTCGTTCATTTGCAGCGGCCTGTTTCGGGATCGTAGCTTCAATGTATGGACCAAGATCTTTCAACGGCCCAAAGGGATAGGTATCTTCCTTTATTTGCTCTGCCGCTTCCGGCAGTCCTGGTCCGAAAACTCCCGGAGGCTGAAAGGTCTTGAAATAATACGTTTTGATAAAGGGTGCCGTTTCCTCCGTTGTACTGCCGACTTTTCTTCGCCTGATCTCACTGTTCACCTGTATTTTATACCGGTGATTAGGTTTCCAAAGCGGCATAAAGCCCTGTCTGAGATTATCGGTCAGATCGTTTTTAAGGTGCTCTTCCTGTTTCGTGTCGTGTTGCTGTCTTTGGGCAGCTTCGGTACTTAATGCACAGATCTTGCTTAATATGAAATTTCCTTTGAGGCGAATACTCTTTATACCGTTATTCGTATTATAGAGGGAAATAGGGTGCAAGCTTCCATTCTCCAATAGGTTGTACCCGACATCGATGTCTTTTTCTTCCAGGATGTCAAAATTATTTGAATAGATTTGGTAACTCCCGGTTGAAAACGGGCTTAGATAAATGTCAATTTTCTCTGCCAGGCTGGGGAAAACTATATCTAGTGTCTGAAGTTCCGCCGGTTCATAGCATAGGTCGAAAATGAAATTTTTTTGAGTATCAAAATAAATAGTTTCAACTAATCCGGTATCGATAATGATGGACTTTTTAACTAAAGATTTTCCATTACCGGTATCATTGATAACAAAATTTCTACCTTTTTTCACTGCTACCAACAGTTCTACCCCATATTGAAAACCCCGCTCATCTATACCTACCAAAGTAGTGAGGACGACTTTTGAAGCTAAAAAAAAAAAAAAATGAATTATGGTGGACCCGG
>JAGQXH010000451.1 GCA_020436695.1 Lewinella sp.
CAACAGTACCCAATCGCTCTTCCTATGAAGTGGTGAATGTAACCAGCAAACACATCTATCCGGGGCTGGTACTGGTCGATTCTGACCTCGGTCTGGTGGAGGTCAACTCCGTTCGCGCTACCTTCGACTATGCCGAACAGGGCAATTTCAATCCGAACGTGCGTTCCCTCGTGGCTTACAATACCGACTCGGAGCTGATACCGACCTTCCGTTTCAATGGCATTTTATTGGCCCAGTCCACCCCTTCCTCCGGGATCATATCCGGTACTTCTTCTGTGGTACAACTGGATGCCTGGAACTGGGAAGATGCCGCCTATCATGTCGATGATGCCATCCACATGAACTGGCCGAACAAGGAGTTTAGCCCACGCTGGTGGATGGGGGAAACCAATGCCCGCACGAATCCCGAGTACGAGAAACTGGTAAGTGAAACGGAGCAGCTTTTTGCCGATGCATTGGCTTATAACAGCACTACTGACAAGAACGAGACCAATTTGAAACTGGAAGCCATGAAAGGCCTGTTCAATGGTGAGCAGGCGCTGTTCATTCATACAAGTGATGCCAAAGCGATCATTGCCGCCACCAAGATGGCCAGAAAATATGGGGTAGAACGCATTATTGTAGTCGGTGGCTATGAGGCACTACTCATCAAGGACTTTCTGATATCGGAAAAGATACCGGTGGTACTGAATGGCATTCACGAATTGCCGGAGTACGACCATGAAGACACGGTTTTCCCTTATAAAATGGCTAAGGAATTCTCCGATGCCGGCATCGAGATCATCATCAGCGGCGGTTCGGGCTACGCAGCGCGCAACTTGTGCTTCTACGCTGGTACTACGGTAGCTCAGGGGCTGGATTATGAAAAAGCCATTGAGGCCATGACGCTGGCACCGGCCAAAGCACTGGGTATTGCCGATCGCGCCGGTAGTCTGGAAACCGGTAAAGATGCTATGATCCTCATTGTGGAAGGAGATCTGTTGGACATGCGTACCAGCAAGGTGGAACAAGCCTATATCCAGGGACGCAAGATCCAGATGGATGCCCGCCAGCAGTGGTTGTATAAAAAGTACTCCGAGAAGTACGGCCATGATATTGACGGAGGACGGTAGTAAAGCATAACAAGCTGAAATAACCAACAAGCCGCGAGACAGGCAATTCACCTGTTCCGCGGCTTTGTCTTTAAAATAAAAATGCAATAATGGACATTCAGTTGTAAATGCAGTACGGCATTCCGTAATTAAAGGAGCCGGTCGATAGGTCGGGTCAAACAGGTAGGTCCGCCGCCGCCTTTCACGCTGATCTCTGCTCCCTGGTAAGTCCGTACACGGCATCCTGCATTTTCCAGTGCTTTCCGGGTGATGGGATTACCCTCTACCATCAGGCATTCACGCGGGGCCAGCGCCAGTACATTACAGCCCATACTATCAAATTCACTGTCCGGTACCTCAATCAGTTCTACACCACGCCGGAGCAGTTCATTGCGAAAAGCGACCGGCATCAGCGGCGAATAGACGACCGCCAGATCATCCGCTACCGGGCTGAATATGGACATCAGATGAAAGACATCACCGGAGCCGCGATAATGCGGCAGATCAACCCGCAATACCTGTACATCCAGTGGTTGCAGTAATTGAGCTAACTGAGCAATGCCTTCCAGGTTAGTGCGATAAGTGTATCCCACAGCCAGCGTATGGACATCCAACCAGGCTACATCGCCTCCTTCTACTGTACCCGGAGCATCGATCTCTCCCAAAATAGGAATTCCCAGTTCGGTAAAAGTCTGTCCTTCCGCGAAGGGTTCATCCATTCGGGCCGCCTTCCCCATATTACACAGGATTATGCCACTATCCGTAGCGATCGCGGCATCGCGGCAATAGAGTGAATCCAGCGTGAGTCCGGCATCAGCCGGCAGCCGGTATAGTTCCGTGCCGGCCTCTTGGAGAATGTTCTCAAATGCGAGGTATTCCGCTTTGGCTTTTTGCAGGTTGGGCCGTTCCAGATAGTGGAGCCTTTCCCATTCAGCATCGATCTTTTGCTGGTTCAGAAAAGCATGCTCCACCGGTTTGATGAGAACGGAGTGCAGCTTACCGGATTCGGAGTGGCGAGTGCTGGACATGATCTTGTAAATTTTATCAATCCAGCACAGGCCGGACAGGGATCGTTATTTAAACGTTTTGAACGGATCTCAACCTAGACACACTCTCAATTCATGTTGTACAAAATAACGCCGTCGATTCCGTAAACGTCAACACTCCAGGTTCCCCCTCTTGGCGTTGGAGGAGAAGTGTATTTTCGTCCTAAGAATGCGATCAGATTACCGGTTGTGAGCGCTGTTTCAAGCAGCGACTGTAATCTTTCTGCTGTAGCCAATACCGCAACGGTTTTACCCGGCGTATCCCGCAGGCTTACCAGTGCGTGGCATCCGACAAATCCCGGAAGGTCGTATCCTTCTACCAGGGTAACAGGGCCAAAGAGTTCAACATGGGTACTGGCTAATACAGCCTTGGCTCTTTTAAGTCCGGCCGGCATTTCCAGTACATCAAATCTTTCCGATTCTTTTTTCATGAGTTTAGCTTTAATGGTTAAAGATGCGTCCTGATTTACACCTTCATACCCCCGGATGGCAATGATGAACATCAGTATCTCACGTTAATTGAATTGACAAACATGGTCTAATGCTCCGGAGGAGGATCTGCAGTTTTCTCACCTTTTTTCAACCAAACGTAGAAAGGAATGCCGGCCATCAACAGGATAAAGCCCCAGTAAACGGTTTCCTGCCCGGAGCCGGCCATGGCCCACAGGGAGAAGCCGAAAGCGATGGAAGCGGCAATGATATTGACGAGTAACTTTTTCTTAGACAATTTCTTATTCCTGAATGAGATCAGGGATAGTGCGGCAGCAGAAAAGATGTATGGGATCAGCACCGTCAGGGTAGACAGCAGTATCATGAACTTAAAAGCTTCCGCCAATCCTTTTGTGAAATTCATGATCATCAAAATACTTACCAAAATACTGGATATGGCAATGCCGACGGCCGGCATGCCCCGCCTGTTTTCCTTTTTGAAGATGGGAGGGAACAAACGGTCTCTGGCGGCTGCCATCGGGATCTGCCCCTGAATAAGTATCCAGCCATTGAGCGCTCCGAAGGTGGAAATGATCACTCCGGCTGCGATCAGTTCGCGGGCGCCGTTACCCCATATTCTGGCCGCGGCATCGGCAAAAGGCGCACTGGAGGTTTGGAGGTCCTGAGGCGGAATAATCCCCATAACCGCAACCGTTCCCAGAATATAGATGATGATAGTGATCACCGTTCCCCACATGGTCGCTTTGGGGATGGTGTTCTCCGGATCTTCCACATCTCCGGCGGGAATAGTAGCACATTCGAGCCCCAGAAAAGCAAAAAGCGTGAGGGTAGCCGTGGCAGTCACGGCAGAAAAGCCGGATTCTCCGCTCAGATTGAACGGAACGAAATTACCGGGATCCAGATAGAACAGGCCGCCTACGGCTATGATCAGCAGGGGCAAGATCTTCAAAATGGTCGTGATCAGTTGCATCTTACCGGCCGCCTGAACGCCCCGGGTATTGACCCAGGTGAGCAGCCAGATCAGGCCCAGGCCTACCAGCACAGCCAGCAGTGGATCCACCGCCAGTACCGGAATAAATACACTCAGGTAACTTACCAGGGCCACCGCAATGCCGGCATTGGTGCACCAGATGGAGATCCAGTATCCCCAGGCTACCAGGAACCCGGCAAATTCACCGAATTCCGCCCGCGTATATACATACGGGCCACCACTAAGCCCCGGTATCTCCCGGCTCAGCTTACTGAACACCAATGCCAGAAACAAAGCGCCGATGGCCGAAAATATCCAGCCCATAATACTGATGCCGCCGTAGGCTCCCAGCGATGCCGGCAGAAAAAATACACCCGAACCGATCATATTCCCAACAACGAGGGCCATACTCATCCAAAGCCCTAATTTCCTTTGCGTATCCGGTTGCGGCTGTTCCATTGTATTGCGGTTTTGCGGAAAAGATAGGTAAAGGGAGCGGACTTTCACACTCCTTTCACCTGAAAATAGTCATAGTGGGCAGACAGCCCATCCAGACTATTTCCTTTTTCTAGCCTTCCTGAACTGTGATACTATATTAACCCTTTTTTATCTAAATTTACCATTTAACACCCTTTTAACACCGAACATAATTTTATAATGTCTTATTTTTATCATTATTTGCCTTTTTTTTACCTGTACTGACATCTATTTTATGGTCAATTTTGCCCTGCAACATAACCGCAAAAGACCATGATACATATAGCAATGAAAATAACCAAACTGAAATTCCTGCTGCTTTTTCTCCTGCCGGCCGGCGCATTATTGGCCGCCGAGGGGCCTTCCGAGAAGAGCATCATGGATGTACTGAGTTACAAGGAGGTGGTCAATGTACAATTGAGTTTTGACCTCGAAGCCTTAATGGCTGACCGCGCTACCGACGAGAAGCATGCCGCTCAACTGAGCTTTAAAGATGAGAACGGCAATGTACAGGACTGGGACCTCAAAGTGAACGTACGAGGTAAGTTTCGTCGTGTTAAGTGCAATGAACTGCCGCCGCTGAAACTTAATTTCAAGAAAAAGGACCTGGAAGCCGCCGGTCTGGCCACTTACGATGATTTCAAGCTGGTGACTTACTGTGTGGACGACTACAATATGGCCAAGGAATTGCTGCTGAAAGAATACCTGGTTTACAAAATGTACAATGAGTTAACGGAGCAGAGTTTCCGGGTACAGTTGCTCAATATTACCTATAAGGACAGTAAAACCGGTAGCAAAAAACGACAGATGGGCTTTCTTATTGAAGATGCGGCCCAACTGAGAGCCAGGATCAACGCCGACAAAAGTGAAGTAGTACGCGCCACCGAAGAAGAGCGTTTCAACCCGGAAATTACCAGAATGGTTGCTCTTTTCGAATATATGATCGGCAACGCTGACTGGGAGATCACCTACTCCAAAAACGTAAAATACGTAACGAAGAATGACATATTGGTCCCCATTCCTTACGATTTTGACTTTTCCGGACTGGTGGGTGCTTCCTATGCTACTTATTCCCAAAGACAGTACGGTCAGCTCAAATTACAGGATAGAGTATATCTCGGTTTTGAAAGATCTACTTCCGATCTGAAAGCTACCATGGCTTACTTTGAGGAGAAAAAAGATGACCTGTACCGGGTGATCTATAGTTTCAAGCGATTGAATCCCGATACCAGAGACCAGATGGTCCGATACCTGGAGACCTTTTTCAAGAACAATAACAATTTAACTTTTGCACCGGTGAGGTCTACGGTGGCCAACGCCGCCCCCTGATCACAATCTGCCTGATATGACTATGTTTAGAGAACAAAATCTCATTGAGTTTCCCCAGGAAAAAAAACCGGGAAAAAAGAAAAAGGGCTTATCCAAAAAGACGATCAATATCATTCGCACCGCCCAGCGCAACAATATTGACCTGACCGCCATTGCGGATAATAAAGCCAATGTGCTGCTGAGCCTGAATGCCATTATGATCACCTGTCTGGTACCGATCATTTTTGCATATCTCGACATTATCCTGGACAATAAGCAGCTGTTTCTGCCTCTCCTGATTCTGGGGATCACCTGTTTTAGTACCATTTATCTTTCAGCCCAGGTACTGAAACCCGTTGATTTTAACTCTTTCAAATTGACGGTACTGGGTGAGAAGGATTTCAGTCCGTATTTCTTCGGCAACTTTTATCAGATGGAGGCCAAGGAATACTACAAACACATGAAAAAATCACTGGAAGATCCGGAATTGATCAAAGAACATCTGGCCCAGGATCTGTTCTACGTCGGTAAGCGACTCGGGGATAAAATGGCACTGACCCGAAAAGCATTCAGCATCTTTATCGTTGGTATTTTTCTGACGCTGCTCTCCCTGGTAGGAGGGCTATTTTTGTTTTCGATAGTGCTGTAGATCTTTATTATAATTGTTGTCCGTTTCGGCATTTATAAATATATTGTGTTTTTTAACCAAAACACAAACAATAAGTAGTCCTGCCGGCACGCCGGTCCCTGCTTACTACCATGCAACTCTGCATTGCCGAAAAACCGAGTGTAGCCCGGGAGATCGCCAGCATCCTGGGGGCTCGTTCCAGAAAAGACGGCTATCTGGAAGGTAACGGCTATTGTGTCACCTGGACGTTCGGCCACCTGTGTACCCTCAAAGAACCAGATGATTATCTGGCTGATTGGAAAAAATGGAGCCTGATCACCCTTCCCATCCTGCCCGGGCAGTTCGCCACCAAACTCATTGCCAATAAAGGCAGTAAAAAACAGTTCGGCATCATCAAAAAACTGCTGAAAGAGGCTGAATTGGTTATCAACTGCGGTGATGCGGGGCAGGAAGGCGAGCTGATCCAGCGCTGGGTCCTGGAGCAGGCCCGATACCGGGGCAAAGTATTGCGGCTGTGGATCTCCTCTCTAACTCCTGAAGCTATTCGTGACGGCTTCCGCAATCTTAAAGATGCGGCAGATTTTGACAACCTGTTTCACGCCGGCCGTTCGCGCGCTATCGGAGACTGGTTGTTGGGGATGAACGCCACCCGCCTGTATACCCTGAAATACGGCGGTTACAAGCAGGTACTCTCCATCGGACGGGTGCAAACCCCTACCCTGGCCATGCTTGTGGAACGGCACAAGGAGATCGAAAATTTTGTGCCTACCACCTATTGGGAACTGGAGACGCTCTACCGCGAGACCGTTTTCCAATGCGAGAAAGGCCGTTTCCTGAAAAAGGAAGACGGAGAGCAAGTGTTAGATCAGGTGACAGGTCATCCCTTCACCATTATCTCATCTGAAAAGAAAAAGGGAAAGGAATATCCGCCCTATCTGTTCGATCTGACCAGTCTGCAGGTCAATGCCAATAAACGTTTCGGTTTTACTGCTGACAAAACCCTCAAGATCGTACAAAAGTTGTACGAACAAAAGCTGGTGACCTATCCACGGGTAGACACGGTTTTTTTGCCCAATGATCAATATCCGAAAATCGCCGGTATTCTGGGGAAAATGAGCCGGTACGCCACCTTCACCCAGCCACTACTGGGCAAACCGATCCGCAAGTCCTCCAAAGTATTCAATGATAAAAAGGTAACCGATCACCACGCCATCCTTCCCACAGGATTGGAAGAGTCCCTG
>JAGQXH010000452.1 GCA_020436695.1 Lewinella sp.
CGCCCGACCGATCATCATCAGTTCCAGCAGCTTTTCCACACGGATCGATCTCTAATTGATTTAATTGATTAGTATCCAGTAGGGACAGGGTACATTTGGACGCAAGGTTTTCGGAAAAAACCGTGATTCTTTCCTCATAAGAGGGGTGATCAACACCCTGTTGAATACCTTGTTTCAAGGGGATTTCCATAGGTGTAGCGGCGGTTTTCCACACCTCAGTAGCATCGGAAATCTGGCCCTCCAGATCTTCAGTTTTTAATGGATCAGCACTGGCTTTTTTGCTTGTTTCTGTATCCTGGTGGGCTTTACCTGCTTCACATGCATCAACTTTCATTTCTTTATCCTCGAAAAGAGATATCCAGTTCCGCCGATCTCCCCGCCGACCCAAAAAGATCACTTCCGGATTTAACCGGATCTCATAATTGGCCTTACTGCCGTGCCAGATCTCGTCCAGTATCAGTCCAGCTTCCCGCAGTCGTCGTCGCAAGTTTTGTACGGTACGAGCACTACATCTCGCTTTTTTTCCTAGATACATATTGTTGGTGGAAAAATAGGGTAGGGAAATACCGTAAGGTAATAGCACGCTGCCTGATTGCTGTTTCAAGAAGGCGATCCGTTGTATGTTCAGTAGTCGATGTAATAAAGCCACATGACAGGCTCGCAGTTGTTTCCGTAACGGCTTGTTTTGATTATACCGGGTAGTAAAATCTTCAACCAGCAGCATACTCTTACGCAAGTCCAGATAATATTCCGTGAATCTTTCTGAGGAGCCATCAAAAGGTTTCATCTTTCTACAGGTTAGAGCAATAGGGTACCAGCCAACCCTCGAGGTCATTCAAGGGCAGCAACTATTGCTGTTATCAAAATGGGTTGTAAAAGCAAATTGCAGAAAGAGCGCGCAGTGTCATCAGAGATTAAAAAAAACATCCTGGCCATCCTAACATCCTGGCCATCCCGGTCCAGACAAACATCCAGACCATCCCGGTCCAAAAAGGTGGCGGCATAACAATATCATGCCGCCCCTCTCCCAAATCACTTAAGGGTAGCCAAGTAAAACAAAATGGATCTTACTGGGTATTCGGTGCGGGGTACTCGGTACCAGGCCCCAACACTCAATTGGCGTACAGCCATCAAATCATCCTGCAATCACCGCATCTCAGCATCACAGGATCACAGCATCAAAAAATTCGCTTACGGTCTCGCTCCAATCCGGGAATCGAACCCGGCTCACCCCCAAACGGGAATTGGATGAAAATGTGTTTATGTGTTTAGGTTGATAGGTGTATATGTTGCTACACACATCCAGCCTTATAGCCATCGAACAATGAAGCCATCCAGCAATTGAACATCGAGCAGTCGGACCATCGAGCAATCGAAAATCTTCATCAGTGGCACCGCAGGTGGCACGTCCGTCAGGCCCGGCCGCAGGCAACGGGCCGTCCGTCAGTCCTGACATTTATCGTCAGGACGTCCGTCAATCGTCCTCCGTCTCCGCACAAGTGCAAGGAAACAACTCAAATTCCCGCCGATACGCATAACTATTATTCGGGTCCATATACTCCAGTCGCTTACGCAGCTTGTTGTAGATATGCTTGCTGAAAAAATCCGTCCCGCAATTCATCAGACTGTGTACTGACGGGCAGCGCGCCTTCGAGATGTTCAGCCTTGCCCGGTAAAAGGTACCCTCGTCGCAGTGGATCTTTTCAAAAGACTCCGTGTACAAGATGTTGAAATACTCGTATTTCTGTCCCTGATACGGGATTGCCTGGAACAAATGACAATCATCCTTTTCCCGCAGCAGGCGCAACACGTCGCCCAGGTCGTATAGCTCACACGTCCCGTCGGCAAAGCTCAGTCGTGCCTGCCCGTTGTTCATTGCTTCGAAGTGAATGAGCTCCTCCAGATTGATGTCTTCGATTGATGTCGGCCCCGTTATTTTTTGCAGCAGTGTCTCCGCTTCCGTCGAGAGTTCCTCTTCGGTGCTATCCCCGTCAACCCCAAACCTTTTGATGGTCATCGAGACTTCCACCCCGCTTTCCAGCACCGAATCCTGCTGGTATAGGACTTGCTCGCCCGGCTGCTTCAACAGCACGGATTTCTTCGTTTCCAACTCCCGAAACAGATCGCAGACAGTCCCCTCCGCGGCCGGCGCCGGCTCGTCCAGCACTTTGAATTTATATTCCGATTCCAGTGGCCACCCACCTAAAAAATAGATCTTTAGCGCCAGCACTACGGCAGCAGCCAGTGTCCACCGTAAAGCCCGTACCCACCAGGGTCGCTTTTTTCGGGTAACTTCCTGGTCACCCTCCTGTTTGACCGGCAAATCTGTAGAGGACCTAATAAAAGTTATATTCGTCCACCAATTCTTTCTATTCTGTTGCGGTTGCTTTTCGTTTTTTCCATCTTCCATACTGTCATTTTTATTCGTCAATTATAGTTTTCCAGCAATATCGATTGTTCAATGGCTCAACTGTTCTATTGTCCCGCCCTCATCTCCGCTAACTTCCCCTCCAGCAATGCAACCATCTAACAATGAAGCCATCGAGCAATCGAACAATGTAACCATCCATCCATCATCACAGTATCAAATCATCAAAAAAAATCCGGGAGCCAAAGCCAAAACTTCAGCTACCCGGATCTCAGAACCCAGTATTAATGATATGGTGATGGAATTACAATTCAGTACCTCCGGCCCGGTTGGGCGATCGGCGGCAATTATAGTTTTGTTCAATGTTTGCAAAATGTCGTACATTAATACAGGTTTATTTGATCGGATAAATGCTAACTTCTCGTTTGTCGTTACTGACTATCTACTACCGACTATTGACTATCCGACTTCCTTTCCCCAAAGGTCAGTACTTAATTCGCTTTTGTCAAGGTTTGCGACGCTGCGTTAACTCGGCCCTCTTTTTCAGGAACTATATTTTGTTTTTGCGTTGTAATTGTGGTTAAATCGGAATAATATTTAGAAAACAGTCGTAAATCTTATCAAATGATAAAAATTGCATTATGTTGGATTTTGCAAAAAATGACCGACCCAGTTGGCCGCAACTAACCAAATTCATGTTTTTAAACCATATTTGGCGTCAGACTTGATCGTGAAGAGCAGATTTTTAGCGAGAAAAGGCCATTCCTCAGCAACCTGTTGGATGTTCATTTTCCGGTGATTAACGATGGAACCGATCGAGCCATCCAACCATATCAACCATCCAACCCCTATTACCGACTAAGCATTACTCAAACGTCTTTATTACGCACTAAAAGACTCAATTTCAGTACGCCCCGGTGCTTCAAGACCCGTACCCGCTCCCCGGAAAGCCCCACTTCCTGACCAATAAGATCGAACGCATCTTCCACCGAGCTATCCGCCTCGTCGTATCCTTCGCCGATACAGAAGCACCGCCGTACAATCTCTCGCTCCCGACGGGGCAGGCGAGCCAGCAATTGTTTTATTTCTGTTCGTTGAGCATCTATGCCGGTCAGCTCGTTATCTGGCGCAGGAACTTCGTTGTCCGCCAGCACCTGCAACCAGTCCCGATCCGGTTCGTCCGCCAGCGGTGCATATAAGGAGGTGCAACGCGGCGTGTATCGCATGATCTCCTGGACCCAGGGTTCCGGTAACTCCAGTCGGTCCGATAGTTCCAGGACGGTAGGAGTTCGCTCCAATTCCTGTTCCAGTACACGGATTACTTCCAGCAACCGAATCCGGTCCCGGGATTTATTGATCGGTAGCCGGATGCTGGCTACCTGTTCCCGAATCGCTACCAGGATCAATTTCCGGATCCACCACACGGCGTAGGAAATAAATTTGAACCCCTTGGTGGCGTCGAAACGCTCCGCGGCTAACACTAAACCAATATTACCTTCGCTGATCAGGTCTATTAGCGGTAATCCGCTATATTGGTACTGCTTGGCAATAGACACCACAAAACGAAGATTGGCGCAGACCAACTCATCCAAAGCCAACCGGTCGCCCGCGCGAATACGCCGGGCCAGTTGCAACTCTTCTTCAGCGGTGATCAATGGGATTTGTTTGAGTTCGCTCAGGTAACGTTCCAGAGAGCGGGAGTCCTGTGTACCGGAGGTAATAGATGGGACAATAGTAAGCTGTCGCATTAGCTATAGCAGTTTGTGCCATCTGATAAAACGGACTGCAGCAATGACTGCTCGTCCGTTTACCGGATGGCGGTGTGCTTAGCTAACCTTGGTAGGATTGGGAGGGAAGCAGCTGGAAAAATTGATTGGGATAGTACTTCCTGAAAGTTGATGCAAAGATAAGGGATTTGTTTTTGTAAAAAAAGACTTTATTAGCAACAGAAACTGATTCAACCAAAATTATATAAACTCTACTCAAAATTATATAACCCTCATCTTCAGCATTTTCCTTAACTTCGCGTCGATAAAAAATGATAAACAATAAGACATATCGTATACTTGCTTGCCTTTTGGCGTTATTGATGTTCTGTACGTCAATAGGCGTTGCTATGGATATGCATTACTGTGGAGACCGACTGCAGTCGTTCAGTTTATTCGGTAAGGCCAAAACCTGTATAGAGCAAACTAAAGGTATTGATCAGAGCTGTAGCAGGACGGGGACCCACCAACACAACGGCGATGGTAACCATACCGGCGATCACTTAGAGAAAAAGGATTGCTGCCACGATAAAACGCTGCATATACAGTCCGATCAAAATCAGGAAGTGCCTAGTATTGAGATGAAGCTCCAACAGCCGGTTCAACACTTTATTGTTGCATTTACCTTAGCCTTCCTGATTCAGCCCGATGTCCAAAAAAATAATCCTGCGGCGGAATCCTACCGCCCTCCGCTAATACCTCGGGACATTCTCGTCCTTATCCAATCCTTCCTTTTATAGTTTAAGACTTTCTTTTTTCGAAACAGCCGGAATGGACCTCCATTCGGGCTAGCCTGATTATTTGCTTTTTCACCGGAGTGTCCGGTGGGAAGGTATTCGAAAAAGATAAGTCAAATGCTATATGCTCAATAATTTCATTCGTTTTTTCCTGGAAAATAAGCTGGTTGCTTATTTACTGCTGCTCCTCTTTGTCGGTTGGGGACTCGTTACCGCTCCCTTTGATTTTGGACTGGAGGGATTACCCCGGGATCCGGTGGCCGTGGACGCTATACCCGATATCGGCGAAAACCAGCAGATCGTTTTTACCAAGTGGATGGGCCGGTCTCCCCAGGATGTGGAAGACCAGATCAGCTATCCACTGACAACGGCACTTTTGGGAATTCCCGGCGTAAAAAGTATCCGTAGTAATTCCATGTTCGGTTTCTCTAGTATCTACATCATTTTTAACGATGATATAGAGTTCTACTGGAGTCGAAGTCGAATTCTTGAAAAATTGAATTCGCTCCCGGCTAATACGCTACCCGAAGGAGTCCAACCTACCTTGGGGCCGGATGCTACCGCCCTCGGACAAATTTACTGGTATACGCTTGAAGGGCGGGATCAGGAAGGCCGGCCCACCGGCGGCTGGGACCTGCACGAACTCCGAAGTATCCAGGATTTTTATGTACGCTATGGATTGTCATCCGCCGAAGGGGTATCCGAAGTAGCTTCCATCGGTGGCTACGTAAAAGAATATCAGGTTGATGTAGATCCCGATGCCATGAAGGCCAACAACATTACGTTGGAAGAGGTGATGAAGGCGATTAAAGGGAGTAATATTGACGTTGGAGCTCAGACCATTGAGATTAACCTGGCCGAATATTTCGTACGCGGCCTGGGCTACGTGGAAAGGGTCGAGGATATTGAAAAGAGTGTTATCAAGACCAATGATAATGTACCACTGCGCATCGGTGATGTCGCCCGGGTGAATATTGGCCCGGCTACCCGCCGTGGGATCCTGGATAAATCCGGAGCCGAAGCGGTTGGTGGAGTAGTGGTAGCCCGCTACGGTGCCAATCCGCTCGAAGTGATTCGGAATGTGAAAGCTAAGATCGCTGAGATCGAACCCGGACTTCCTTCGAAAACGCTCAGCGACGGCACCGTATCCCAGGTAGAGGTCGTCCCGTTCTACGATCGTACCCAACTGATCAATGAGACCATTGGCACCCTTGAAGAGGCGCTGACCCTGGAAGTACTCATCACCATTATCGTGGTGATCCTGATGTTGCTCAACCTCAAGTCTTCACTACTGATATCCAGCACCCTGCCGGTGGCAGTGTTGATGTGTTTCATTGCCATGCGCTATTTCGGCGTCGACGCGAATATTGTGGCCCTCTCCGGTATCGCTATTGCTATCGGTACGATGGTGGATATGGGTATTGTCCTCACGGAGAGCATGGTCAAACGTATAGAAGATGCTCCGCCCGGAGAAAGCCTGCTCACGAGTATCTACGAAGCAACTGTTGAAGTGGCTTCAGCGGTAATTACCGCAGTGGCAACTACTGTGATCAGTTTTATTCCAGTATTCACCATGCAGGCGGCTGAAGGCAAATTGTTCCGTCCACTCGCCTTTACCAAGACTTTTGCGCTCGTCTCTTCCATTATCGTGGCGATCACCATCATTCCACCCCTGGCGCATACGGTGTTTTCGTTTCGTACTAAAAACAAAGCGGTGACCTATGCGGCTAACGGTCTGGCCTTTATCGCTGGTTTGATCCTGGCGATTGCTTACCAGCCGTTCCTGGGCAGCATCCTGGCGGTAGTTGGATTGGCCGGGCTGCTGAATGCCTGGATGCAACGGTTTAGCTCTCAAAGGGGCATTCAATTGTTGTCCTGGATCACTAACATTGTTTACGCCCTGATCGTTGGCTGGCTGCTGGCTACAGTCTGGATGCCCTTAGGGGTCAATCAGAGTAGTTTTACCAATTTTCTGTTCGTGGTCACCCTGGCTGGGGGGCTGATCGGATTGTTCTATCTGGTGATCTACTTTTATGAGCACATCCTTCGATTCTTGCTGCGCTTCAAGATCTTGTTCCTCTTACTGGTGAGCTTCATCGTTTATCAGGGTTATGTGATCTTTCAAGGTACCGGGGAAGAATTCATGCCTTCCCTGAATGAGGGATCTTTCCTCCTGATGCCTACTTCCATGCCGCATTCCGGTATGCAGGAAAATATCAAGAACCTGCGACTGCTGGATATGTCGGTCACCGCTATTCCGGAAGTGGAATCGGTGGTCGGGAAGGCCGGCCGGGTAACCAGCGCTCTGGACCCCGCACCCATG
>JAGQXH010000453.1 GCA_020436695.1 Lewinella sp.
CTGAACTGCGACTACCGTTAGACATACGCCGTTGTGCGACAAACTCTGATCCACTTTCAATTCGCCGGCCAGTGTGGAAGCAATAGTGAAATGCGTATTGCTCCCTTCCTCCCGGATCGATTGGACGCGTCCGAATGCTTCGATGATTCCCGTAAACATGATCTTCAAATTTTGCGTAAAATAGAGCTTTTGCTACAAACGGATGAAGATTTTGATCATCGTACATCCGTGATATTGTCGCCATTGTCATGCTTTCAATAGTTCACAGACGGATTCCCGGATGTTGCTCTGTAAATAAGCAAAATCATTGCTGCCGGGGAAGACCTGAAGTAACTGCCCCGCTGCCGTGAGTTGATCCTGTAGCAGAGCCCGCTCCGGCTGCGGCAGAAGATGGTGCCAAAGCAGGAAGGCAAATGCCCTTACCTGGGGAGAGAAGCAAAGCAGGTCGATCCGGCTGTGCAGTTCCACCAATGCCTCTAGGATCAAGAAGGCATCTTCGTCGTGTATCCCTTTGGTATACCCTTCATCGAAACCCTGCTCAGCAGTCGATTTGACCAGGGCCGGCAGATCCGTGACCTGGGGGAATGACTGCAAAAATTGTTGAAAGGCCCGGTAGGCCAAGAATTCACTGCGATACACTTCGCCAGTTTCCGATACAAGCGACTGCTCCCAAACATCCTGCAATGCTTTCAGTTCCGGTTCTTCGATCAGCTCGTAGAAATCCGTACCGGTGAGGTGATAATACAATGCTCCCCCACGCTCTATGATGCTGAGTTCCAATGGTTGCACATTTACATCGAAGTGATGCTTGCCGAGCTTAATGACGTGATCTCCATCCACATACAGGTCTCGCCGGTCCTGCAACTGGCGCACCGCTTCCTCCCGGATCGTTTTCAGACGAGCCTGCAGAGAGGCAGCCTTATTGGCGTCTTCCAGTCCCTGTAACTGGCGTATAATGGAACGTACCTTTTCCACCATCAGATCACCGGCAAAAAAGCCGTGGATGGAAGCCTCATCCTCTAAACGCTGCAGCCGCGAGCTGATCCCTTTCAGTATGCGTTCTGCGGCCTGCTGTAGATGAGCGGTGCGTCTTTGCCGTGCTTCGGTCAGCGTCCTGCGACGACTGTCGAATGCAGCGTAGATCTCTTCTCTTTTCTCCGTTAGGGCCGGAATAAAGTCGCCGTATTCGGCAAACTGACTTTCCAGTTCTTCCAATTGTACCAGCAGGCGCGTGAGAAAATCATCGCATTTCTTTCCCGTATCTGCGAGATCCAGATAGTTGACCGTGCTTTGGTCCAGCAGTTTCAGTTGGGCCTGAAAGGTGGCCTGCGCTTCTTTTCCGGCCAATTGGCTGCGCTGTTTTTGGATGGCGGCCCTAATCTGGTTGAGCGTAGCAAATAATGTCGAGATCCGGTCGATGATCCGGGTAGTTTCATTGGCATCAGCGATCTGTAGATTGCTGACAATCTCGATCAATAGCTGCAATTCTCCGGATGTAGCGTCCAACTCCTCTTCCAAGGCCTGAGCATCCCGGGCAGTGTGGATCTTTTCCTTACCGGCCTGATGATCCAGTATGCGATTTTCATAGGGTTCGAGCGCCTTGTCTTCCAGGAGGAAACGAATGCAGGCTTCCGATAGATCTTCCTGATGCTGACCGGCTTCTTCCAGCAACTGTTCGATCAGTGTCTCGTCGGTATAGCGCAATTCTTTCAGGGCAATGATATTTCCCTTCAGGGTGCGCAATTCGGCCAGCGTATTGACAAAGAGGTCAATGGTATCGAAGCTTTCATTGCGCACGCGCTTGAAAATGTTTTCCGCCCGGGTGCGCACCCCTCCAATGGCCTCTCTGGTGTTGCGCTCGATGCTTACTTTTTTCTCATACTCTTCGATGGCCGCCCGGGCCACATCCCGCAACTCCCGAATGACCGGCCCCATCTGAAAGGTGGCTGCTTCGTTTATCCAGTAGAAACCGTCGAGTACGTTGGTGCAACGGCCGGCCAGGTCAGTGTACAGTTCGCCGTAAGTATCGTTTTTTGTGGTCAGCTTTAGTATTTCCCGGCATTCGGCCATGGCCTGTACGATCTCCTTGTTCCCGATCTTAGAGAGATAATTATCCTGATGCTGTGCAGGAAGGATCGGATCTTTGCTGAAAGGAGTCCGCCAGAACTGTATCATATGGTGTTTGGTCGGCTCCTCCTCCGCCCGGAAATATCCCATGGTCCCTTCGGTAAACAGGGCAAAGCCATGGCAGCGGACCGGTGTTTCCACTTCCTGGGCAATAAGGTTATAGGCCAGTAGGGTATATTGGCCCAGATCGCGATGATAAAAAAGATACAGGAAGTCTTCACCGTTGGGTGACTGGATACGGCGCTCGAAGACCCATCCGCGTCCCAGTGCTTCGAAGATCTTATATTCTCCGGTTTGGAGATAATATCCATTGGAGAATATAAGTCCCTGACCATCGGGTAAGAGCACTCCACTGTCAGCCAGGGTATCGATGCGCTGCACTTCCTGCATTTTTTCGTTGAATACAAAATAGCGGAAGTCTTCCTGATAAGGTCTGATCCTTAACAGAATAAGATTTCCCAGATCGGCATAGAAGTACTCGGCATCATCCAGGGTCTGATCCGGATGGGTTACCTCTTCGGCGTAGATGCCCAGTCCGTCATCAGTATTATCTTCCACCTTGATGGTAAGATCTCCTCCCACGGTCTCCACAAATACCCGCTCCAGGACCGACACGTGCGGGTGAAGGCCTTTGCGATGAGATTCCCGGTCCAAACGCTGCCAGCGAAACTCAAACTGGGCCGTCGGCCGGATCTCGTGCTCACTCCGGGCATCGATATATTGCAGCTGGTCCTCCTTGATCAGCCATTTAAAGGCTTTGATGTCCTGTGCGTTGGCGGATACCCGAAAGAGCATATACAGATAGGCATCCTGGCGCAGGAAGCGGACGAAGGAAGCGTCTTTGTAATAGCGGTAA
The DNA here is from genome assembly GCA_020436695.1 of Lewinella sp. Lineage (GTDB taxonomy): Bacteria > Bacteroidota > Bacteroidia > Chitinophagales > Saprospiraceae > Flavilitoribacter. The sequence continues at coordinate 2,984 of JAGQXH010000453.1, forward strand.
AGGTTCTGGAAATCCGTCTGGAATTTTTCATCCTCCAGCAATTTCGGTGAGGCTTCCCGTAAATTGTTGTCCTCTAACTGATAGATGCTGAACACATCCTGTAACCGAATGCCGGAGCGCAGACCGATGTGCACATTATAGCCGAACAGGCAATAGGATCCCAGGGCAAACATATCCCTGGCGACGCAGAAGTTGGCGGTGTTGATGCGGACATTTGCCAGGAGTTGGGTTTCCCGGGTACCGAAGACTTCCTTTCTGGCTTTATTCAGTTGATCCAGTCGCTCTTCCAGCACCAGGGCCTGCTGCTCCAGGCGGTTACGGATGATCTCGTAAGTGCCGGCCTCGAGTACATCGGCTTTGGTGGGGGTAAGTTGTTCTATTTTTTGGGTATTCTCCATGAGCACGCGGTTGTTGAATTTTGCGCTCAAAATATCGGCTAAGGGGGCAAAAGGCCAGTTTAGACGGCTAAGCCTAGGAGAAACTCGACGGATCTTTATTTGATTATTTGGTGATGTGGTGAGAGGGTGATATGGTGAGTGAATGTACGATCAACATGATCGGACTGCTCACCACATCACAATATCACCACATCACTTCCCAAGATGTTCTGCCGGCCGGGGGATAAGAAAAAGCCCCGTTTGTCGCCCGTCGATATAGCGGACGCCGCTTTCGTCAAAAAAGGCATCCTCCTCCATCATCATACGGATGGTCTTTCCCCACTCGGGAATATTAACGGCGGTATTGAGCTCAATGGAATAGGCGGTATTGTGATAAAGCGGGTAGTCGCCGTTGTGCGGCACTCCACCTTGCTGATCCCACAGGCCAATGGTGGGGCCGGCGGCATGGCCGTGAAATCCGATCGGGTGAGTATATATGGTGGGTTGCAGACCTTCCGTTTTGGCTTTGGCGAGCGCACTGGCCAGCACTTCATTGCCCGTGCGGCCGGCTTCGAATTCCCCGGTGAGAATGTCCATCAGCCGCAAACCTTTCCGAAAGGCATCCTTGATATAGGGCGGCGCATCCGTTTCGCCGGGCCGCAACACATAAGCGTTCTCCTGGGTATCGGTGTTCAGGCCCAGATAAGTGATGCCGAAATCCACATGTAGCAGATCTCCGGGCTGAATGACCTGTTGATCCGGGCGTTTGGAAAAGGCGCGTAGATGATCGAAAGATTCCGGATCAGCTCTTTGAATATCTACCGTGGGATGGAACCAGGTGATGAGTCCCAATTCACGTATGCGTTCACGATACCACCAGACCACCTCATCGGTAGTGGTAACGCCCGGCTGGATCACCTGATCGGAAAAGCCTTCGGCAATGATCTGGTGAGCAATGCGGACGATCTGCTGGTAAACCGCCATTTCTTCGGGAATGCGGGTTTCCAGCCAGCCGATCGCCAGCCGTTCTGCGGAAACGACCTTATCCCGGTAGGCAGCCGGCAAAATTTCCATCAGCCGGTCGTAGTGATAGGAGGATATTCCGTCGGCCAGACCGAAATGCTCGGAGCGGTTGACGGCAATCTTCCTGGGCTTTCGTTCTTCTATGATCTCCACCAGTCGTTGCCACTGGTCGGGTTGCTGTTCCTTATCCCAGGCTTTTTTGAATACTTCTCCCACATCGTAGCGGGCACAGGCCAGGGTTTCCAGGGTTTCTCCATTATCGTAGATCACGAGCATGGTCGTCCGGCGTGCGGAAAGCCAAAAGGAAGGCAACATGGTTTTCAATACCGGGTCTTCATTATATTCCCGGGAAATAAGGATCCACATATCGATACCTTCCCGACGCATGATATCCGGTAAAACGCTGCTTGCTCTTTCTTTAAGCCAACGGTCCTGCACTTCGCCCTGTTGTTTGAGTGACAAGATCCCCGGCATTTGGGCAAAGCCGGTCTGGAGCGTAATAAGTAGGATACAAGTTATTGCCGTCAAACCACTAAGCAGAGAATACTTCTTCAACATTCGTTCTAAATTATGGGTGTGATCTTCAAAAGGGGAAGATAACGGTCCCATTTTAAACTTGCTGCATGAGCTGTTTCTTTTTTACGGTCGCTATGATGTGACTCGTAAGAAGGAATAGCGCGGTGCCGGTGAAATATAGGGCTGCATCGATCCAGTCGGCTGTAAAATGTGGAGAAAAACGGGGAAAGCCTACTTCAAACAATATACTTAGCAAAGCGGTTAGTACCCAGACTTCCGCAGCGGTAATGGTTCTTTTGTACAGATAGTATTGTTCCAGTTGCCAGATGCCCAGCAGGATGGGCATGCAAAGCAGGGGATCGAGATACTGATCAGCGAATGGAAAGGAGAGCTGACACCATTTTTGACAGAACTGATGGATCGTAAAGAGCAACGACGCGGGCAAAAATATCGGATGGATGGACATTTCCTATTATTTAAGAGGCCTGGCAACTAAATGGAAGTTACCAGGCTTCTGTCAGAACACGGCGATGAAAGCTATAATTAATCCAAGGATTAGAAAGGGAGACAGAATGATCATAAACAGTATCCCCAAAAATCGCAGGATCAGTTTGTAGCCTAACATCCAGGTAGGATCGTCATCCCGGAAAGCAACATAGTCCATAAATCTCCGGTATTCCTTGCCGGTCCAGTCCATCATTTTAGAAGAGCCGTCGGTTGATCCCGGCTCGCTATTGTGGTGTTCGGTGTCCATATCAGTGGGATTTTGTAATTTTAGGTCAAATGTACTAATCTTTAAAAAATAGTACAAGTGTACTAATCGTGAATATAGATGAGTAGATCAAGCGGATCGATGAAAACCAGAGATAAGATCCTACAGGAGGCAAAACGACAACTGAATGAGGAAGGGCTCGACCGGGTAACCATACGTAGCATTGCCTCTGCTTTGGAGATCAGCCCGGGCAATCTCACCTACCATTTCAAAAACGTGGATGCCATCATCTATGAGCTCTACCTGCAATTGGTAGAAGCCCTCAGCCAGTCGATAGAAGTATTTCATCCGGACAAACTCAGTACCAAATGGTTTTATGATCAATCGGTCAGCAACTTTGCTGTCATGTGGGATTATCGCTTCCTCCTGCTGGATTTCGTGACCATTACCCGTCGGATCAGACCGATCAAGGAGCACTTTCGCCAACTGGTCACTTTGCGTCAGTTGCAGTTTCGGATGTTTGCCGATCAGATGATCGCGAATGATATCATGCAGGAAGAACGGGTGCCTGGCCTGTATGATCGGTTTATCCTCCAAATGATCATTTATTCCGACGCCTGGCTGTCGGATGCATTGGTGCACTTTGACACGCACGGGGAGCATGTATATCACTTCTATGCGGATCTGATGGTGAGCTCGCTGGTGCCGTATCTGACCGAGAAAGGATTGAAGGAATACCTGGCCTGGAAAGCCGATAGAAAAGAACCTCCTTTCCGGGGCTATCCATCCATTTTGGGCAAAATGTAGTTAAAAAAGCTTTAAAACTGCTAATTCCACTTAATTTGAGCGCTTCGGAAATGAGCATCACTCTATATTTGCATAAAATATCCAATCATGAGAAAAATACTTGCTGTATTAATTTTGTTTGCGCTCTGCGCAAGTGTAACTGAGGTTGCTGCTCAAAAAAGAAGCGGCGATGACGAGTATTTTGACGAAAGCGGCAATATAGGACATCGCATTTGGCTGGGTAGCCATTTTACGCTGGGATACCGGGGAACCACCTTTTATTCCCTCTTTGAGTTTGGGCTGTCGCCCATGGTTGGATTTAAGATAAATGATATTTTTTCCATCGGGCCACGCGGCTCCATTCTCTATAATAACTACCGGGAAAGCGACGGGGTAAATAATGTGTACAAGCTGAATACCAGTAGCTGGGCCGTTGGGGTATTTGGACGCGTTCGCCCTTTTCCCACTTTCTTTGCCCAATTGGAATACAACCTGGAGAACAGGGTCGATTGGGTGAATACCACCCGGAGTGAGGTCAGCAGATTACAATACAACTCCTTTTATATCGGAGGCGGCTACAATGCCGGTAGTGGCGGCCCCATTGCCTTCGAGGCCCTGCTGATGTATAATGTCAACCAACCGGTAAATGTCTTTGAATCACCTTTGAGTTACCGGGTGGGTATTACTTATAAATATTAAATTCCAGAGGCTGTCTCAAAAGTACGCTTTTGAGGCAGCCTCTAATTTTCGATACTACCTCATTGATGGTGACATGCCCCAG
>JAGQXH010000454.1 GCA_020436695.1 Lewinella sp.
CCTGGTGGCACTGGACCCGAGGCAATATCACCCACGAAGGCATTACCAAAGACCTGGAATGGATGAAACGTGTAGGAATTGGTGGTTTTCAACTGGCGGATGTGAATTTTGGCAGTGGTCAGGCTGTAGATGAAAAGATCGAATTCGGATCACCGGAATGGCTGGCCGCCGTAGAACATACAGCCCGCGAAGCCGAACGACTCGACCTGGAAATGACACTGTTCAGCTCAGCCGGCTGGAGCCTGGCCGGTGGCCCGTGGGTCAAACCGGAAGAGGCGATGAAAAAACTGGTATGGAGTGAGACACAGCTACAGGGACCGCAAAACTATTCCGGCACACTGCCGATGCCGCCGACCGAGATCGGCCTGATCCGCAATATGTGGAGGGGCAGCCGGCCTACCACTGATCCGGAATATTACGGAGATTACGCAGTGATTGCCTATCCTACGCCGGGATCGGAACTGGCATCCGGAGTACTAAGTCCACAGATACTGGTAAACGGGAAGGCTGTCGAAGGTAGTGCTTTACTGGATGATGATCTGAATAGTACGCTTTTCTTCCCGGTGGATACCACTACCGGTAATATTATTATTGAATTCAACTATCCGATGCCCGTCTCAATCCGTTCAGCAAGCATTGCAGCGCGCGCCGGCATCCCCTATGGGAAACTATCGGTTAGTAACGACCGTGAAGATTATCAGCTCATTACTTCACTCCCCGGCCCACAGCTTTATCGTCCGGGGAAAGTCCGTACTTACGCTTTCCCCGAGCAACAGGCACAGTACTTTCGCCTTGAGATCACGGCAGCACCGCCTTCTCCCGCACAGGTAATGATCCAGCCACAGCCGGATACACTAAAGGATGGGATAGAACTACAGGAACTAAAATTACACAGCGGAGCACGGGTTCACCGCTGGGAGGACAAGGCGGGCTTTAGCTTTCTATTTGATTACTCCTCCGTTCCCAGTCCGGAAGTGCCGGCAGGTGCAGCCATCGATCCGGAAAAGATCATTGATCTCACGGCTAAGATGGATACAAACGGACAACTACATTGGGAAGTGCCCGCCGGAAACTGGACCATCCTACGTACCGGTTATTCCCTCACCGGAGCCAAAAACCGGCCGGCAGTTCCAGCCGGGCTAGGATTGGAGGTCGATAAACTGAGTAAGGAACATGTGTTGTCTTACATTCAACAATATCTGGACCCCATTAAAGCTCAATTGGGTCCTTTATACGGTAAAAGCCTGCAATATATCCTGTTGGATAGCTGGGAGGCCGGTATGCAGAACTGGACAGAAAAGATGCCGGAAGAATTCTTACAACGAAGAGGTTACAGCCTACTCCCCTATCTTCCTGTGCTCAGCGGCCGGATCGTAGGTAATGCCGAAACGAGTGATCGTTTTCTTTGGGATTTCCGCCGGACATTAGCCGATCTCTTTGCTGAAAACTTCTACTCCGTCATGACGGAATATATGCATAAGCAGGGCCTGAATACGTACAGCGAAGCCTCCGGTGTCTCGCTGGAGATCCTGGAAGATGTGCTCCTGTGCAAAAAATATGTGGACATTCCCATGTGCGAATTCTGGGTGCGTGACCTCCACCCTTCCGCCATGTATCACGTAGATGTGCGCGGCGCGGCATCGGCAGCTCATGCTTATGGAAAGACTTTTGTTGGGGCCGAGGCATTCACCGGAGGCGGATACGAATCGCCTCAGACCCTCAAACGCGTCAGCGATTACTGGTTTACCCAGGGCGTGAACCGGCTGGTGTTTCACACCTCTGCGCACCAGCCGTCCAAACCAGGCAATACCATGGTAGGTACTCATTTACACCGGAATATTACCTGGGCCGAGCAGGCGGCCCCTTTTATGACTTATCTCTCCCGGAATGCCTATTTGCTGCAACAGGGAAAGTTCGTAGCCGATATCGCTTATCTGCTGAAAGAGGGTGCCCCGTCTACTATGCCTTTCTGGGGAGCCGGACTCAACCCGCCGCCACCCGAAGGTTATGACTATGATTACGTCAATGCCGATATACTCATCAATCGGATGACAGTAGATAATCAAGGCCGGATCGTTATACCCGACGGCATGAGTTACCGGATTTTAGTGCTGCCTATTTCCGGTACGATGCGATTGGAAACGCTACAAAAACTGCACAAATTGGTAAATGATGGAGCAACCATCCTTGGGCCTAAACCAAGTAATCCCCCTGGCCTGGAAGGTTTTCCACAAACCTTACCTGTATTTGATCAGCTAACGAATGAATTGTGGGGCGACCTCGATGGCATCAGCCGGACAAAACAATACTTTGGAAAAGGAAGGGTGTTTTGGGGCGAACAACCGGCAGATGTTTTAAATGCCATCGGAGTGCAACAGGATGTGATCCATAGCAGGAGCTTAAATACGAAGATCAGTTGGATCCACCGGCAGGTTAGCAATACAGATATCTATTTCATTTCCAGCCAGTCTGATCAAATAGAAACGCTCGATTTCAGTTTTCGGATCAACGGCAGACAGCCAGAATTATGGTTTTCGGAAAATGGCCGTATAGAGTCTGTTTCTTACAAAATGAAGGGCGATCGTACTGTAGTTCCCATCAGATTTGATCCTTATGGATCTGTATTCGTTATTTTTCGAAAGGATACGGAGGAAAAAGAGTTGTATCTTCCGGAGTCCATAGAATTAGTAGTATCTGAAATTACTGTTCCCTGGACCGTTAATTTTCCTGCCAGATGGGGTGCTCCCGAAACAGTGACCTTTCCTAAGCTAAAATCATGGACAACATCCCCGGAACCCGGCATCAGTTACTTTTCAGGTACCGCCAGTTACCATAATCAGCTAAAGATCAACGAAGGACAATTAGCGAAGGGCCACCAACTATGGCTCGACCTGGGCGAAGTAAAAGACCTGGCTACCGTATACGTCAATGGGAAACAAGCCGGCCTATTCTGGAAACAGCCCTATAGTGTGAATATCACTGATCTGGTGCAGGCCGGCAACAACCAACTGCGCATCGATGTGACCAACCAATGGACCAACCGCCTGGCCGGTGATCAGGACCTTCCGGAAGATCAACGTGTGCTGGATAGCTTTATCACACGCTTTGGAAAAGCCTGGGAAACGGAAACGTCCGGGCTGTTGGGACCGGTGCGGTTGATGGAGAAATGGTTAGAGACTGGGAAATAAGCGTGACTCCTATTCATCAACAATCAGATCATCTTCACCTGAATGATCTTTACCGGGCAGGCCTTTGCCGCTTTATCAGCTTCCTCAAAGGCCTGATCATCGGCAATTTTGAGAGTGTGAAAGCCCTTCTTTTCGCGGCTATGTAGCAACACCGATTTACCATCCTTTTTAGACATTCGGAAATGTTCTGCATTCAGTTCAGCGCAGTAGTTGCAACCGATGCATTTTTCCCGTTGCAAGGTAATTATGACCATTCCGTAGCGACCAGTTTGTAGAGTTTATCGGATGGGCGAACTTTAAAATCCACCGGCATGGAAACGATAGTACCTTTGCCGGCTCTTTCCACCACGGTGCCATCATCCGCACGTAACTCGCGCACTACAAACTCTTTGGCACCGGTAGTAGGGCCGGTCACCAGCACCTTGTCGCCAACAGACACATCGTAAGCATCAATGGTAAACTCACCGATCTTCACTTTGCTGAAATAACTCTTGCCTTTACCAATGAATATCTTCTTTTGAATCGCCTGGGAGCCGTTGGCACTGGACCATTCACCCAGTTTCTGGCCCAGGTAATAGCCGTTCCAAAATCCACGGTTGTAGACCTTTGCTAATCGTTCCATCCAATCATCTACTTTCTCCGGGCTATAGGTACCTCCAGCAATTGCATCAATAGCTTCACGGTAGCATTGCGTAGTAGTAGCTACGTATTCCGGCGCACGCCCCCTGCCTTCGATTTTCAAAACTTTCACACCGGCATCCACGATCTGGTCCAGAAAGCCAATAGTGCACAGATCTTTGGGCGACATCATATATTCATTGTCCAGCTCAATCTCGAAACCGGACTCCTGATCGATCACGGTATATTTCTTCCGGCAGTTTTGCTTGCAGGCTCCCCGGTTGGCCGAGCTGTTATGAGAGTGCAGACTCAGATAACACTTACCGGATACCGCCATGCAGAGTGCTCCGTGGCCAAAGATCTCGATCTCTACCAGTCGACCGGAAGGTCCACAGATCTCTTCCTTTCCAATGGTTTCCACGATCTTTTTCACCTGGGAAATACTCAGTTCCCGGCTTAACACCATGGTGTCGGCAAACAGGGAATAGAACTTCACCGTCTGCGCATTGGTAATATTCACCTGGGTGGAAATGTGCAACTCCAGGCCAATCTCACGGGCGTAGGACATCACCGCCTGATCGGCACCGATAACTGCCGTGATACCAGCTTCCTTGGCTGCATTAAGGATGGTTTTGATCAACGAAAGATCGTGATCGTAGATGATGGTATTCAAAGTAAGATAGGAACGAACACCAGCTTCACAGGTACGACGGGCGATCTCATACAGATCGTCGATCGTAAAGTTAATCGAAGAGCGGGCCCGCATATTGAGCTGGGTCACACCGAAGTAAACCGAGTCGGCTCCGTTATCGATGGCGGCCTGCAGGGCTTCAAAGCTTCCTGCCGGTGCCATCAGTTCGATCTTACCGTCCTGAGTCATTTTTCTGGAATTTTCGCAATTTTGCCGCAAAGGTAGGCAGAAGTCGTGAACTACGGTACCCTTCATGATGATGAAATTGTACCGGATCTTTAGACTTAATGTCTAACTTTATTCGCAGTTTTGTTGTGTAAGCTGTTCATGTGGCGGCCTGTTTTAAAACCACTTTCGACAAGATCCATTTTAATCAAAACTTATGAAAAACCACATTCTGCCCGTATTACTGGGACTTACCCTGGCATTGATGAGTTGTAACCCACAATCTGCTCCTCAGAACGAAGCAATGGAAAGTAATACCAAACTAAAAGCCCTCATCATCGACGGAGAGAACAACCACGGCGTCTGGCCCAAGACGACCATGATGATGAAAGATTTCCTGGAACAGACCGGTCTGTTTGAAGTAGATATTGATCGTACGGCCTACACCTGGCAAGGCCCTCATTTTGACGCACGGATCGGGCTGGAAGACATTAAAGAACTCCTCACCATGTATCCCCTGGAAAATGGGCAGGAAACTAAAGCAGTAGATGAACCACAGCCGGACCCTAACTACAGTCCTAACTTTTCGGATTACGATGTGGTCATTTCCAATTTTGGCTGGAAAGCTTCTACCTGGCCGGAAGCGACCAAGGCCAGCTTTGAAAAATACATAGCCGACGGCGGAGGCCTGGTGGTTGTCCATGCTGCAGATAACTCCTGGGGAGACTGGCCGGAGTTTAATAAAATGATCGGTCTGGGTGGCTGGGGCGGCCGTGACGAAAAAAGTGGGCCTTACGTCTATTATGGCGATGACGGTCAACTGCACCGTGACACTACCGCCGGAGGTGGTGGATCACACGGCCCGCAATACCAGTTTTTAATTGAGACCCGGGAACCGGAACATCCCATCATGAAAGGCCTGCCCGAAAAATGGCTGCACGCAGAGGACGAACTTTACGATCGTCTCCGTGGACCGGCCGAGAATATGACCGTCCTGGCTACGGCCTACTCCGATGTGGAAAAGAACGGCCCGCCCTGGAATGAAAAAGTGAATGGAACCGGCCGGCATGAGCCCATGCTGATGGTCATCGACTATGGCAAAGGCAGAATATTCCATACGCCGATGGGACATATGGGCTATTCCATGGAGTGTGTCGGTTTCACTACTACTTTTCAGCGGGGAGCAGAATGGGCGGCTACCGGTAAGGTAACCCAGGCAGTGCCGGATGATTTTCCGGGAGCGGATGCGGTTTCCATCCGCAAGTGGAATAAATGAGGGGTGGGCATAATAAAAATCAGTGTGCTTAAAAGACTATCTTGATAGTCAAGGGAATAAAGCACACTGACAATAAAATGCCAGAGAAATTACAAATTTTGCTGCGATTTATCGCGCAAAGCGAAGCAAAAGTAGAAACGATGCCCAAAAGAGGGCGTCCATACGTGTATCCACAATTGAACATGTTGTTGTTTTTTGTGGTCATGCAACTCAAAGGTATCCACCGGTTCAAGGCTATGGCCAAACATATCAAATACCGCTATGAGTGGTTCGGCTTTGAGCAAGCTCCTAGTCGAAAGACTATTCGGCGGCGATTCTTGGATATGCCGGGCTATATCCGCTGGTTACTGCCCAATATTGCCCGGCAGATCAGCCAGACCGACCAGCGCTTTCAACTCCGTATTGGCTATGTGGATAAAAGCGTTTTTCGGGCCTTGGGTGGTATTTGGCACCGGAAGCATCGCCTATTGGGTATTGTTCCCCATCCCAGCATTGACACCGATGCCAGTTGGGCCAAGAGTGCTTATCATGGCTGGCGCTACGGCTATGGATTACATCTCATTGTCAATGAGTTACGGTTTCCGCTCGCCGCTACGGTGACTACTGCATCAGCACCAGACAAACATCAGTTGTGGCCTTTGCTCAACGGTTTGCTACCTGAACTGCACCTCATTGTAGGAGATGCCGGATATCGTGCCGCCAGAACTATACAACAGCTTTGGACCAGACTCGAGGTCTTTGTTTTAACTTGCAAACCCTTCGAAGTGTTATCCAAGTTCAAGTCCTGGTATAATGTATGGCTACAAAAATCCGAAGCTAGCCTTATTTACCGCCGGCGCAAGCCCAGCGTGGAACCTACTTTTGCTTTGATCAAAGAACTTTTCGGTCTCAAGGGCGAATCGCAACTGCCATACGGGGGATTACCTAAAGTTAGGGCCTACCTCCTGATTTGTGTAGCCACGCTTCAACTCATGATGACCTTCAATTTGATTCTCGACAACAAAATCGGGGAATCGGAGCATTTTTTAGCACTGACGCTTTAATGCCCACCCCTCAGTGGAATAAATAGGCGTTGTATTCAACTATGTACATTGTCAATTAAATTGGATAGCATTACTTGTGTTCCATTGCTTCATTGTTCCATTGACTGTAGAGCCATGGAATGGAGTGCAACGACATCCCGTACCCAAAGGGTCGGGACAATGGAACCATGTAGCATCGAATCGG
>JAGQXH010000455.1 GCA_020436695.1 Lewinella sp.
CCACGTCACCCCAGTATAGCCAGTCTTTTTTCTGATCAATGGCAATGCGGAATGGGTTCCGGCACCCCATTACAAAGATCTCCGGACGGGTTTTTTCCATGCCTTCCGGGAAAAGGTTCCCTTCGGGAATGGTATAACTACCGTCGGGTTCAGGATGGATACGCAGGATCTTACCACGCAGGTCATTGGTATTGCTGGAAGAACGCTGGGCATCCCAGGGCTCACGGCCGGGTCGTTCATCGATGGGGGCATAACCATCAGAGGCAAAGGGGTTGGTATCATCTCCGGTAGATAGAAAGAGGTTACCGTGACGATCAAACTCCAGGGAACCGCCGGAATGGCAACAGGTCACACGCTGGGTGGTCACTTTCATGATCACTTTTTCGGAATCAAAATCCCAGGTATTGCCGTCGAGAGTAAAGCGAGAGATCTGATTGACGGATTCATCTCCCGGCGGAGAGTAATAGACATATACCCAATTCGTCTCTTTGTAATTGGGATCAACCGCTACTCCCATCAGCCCATCCTCAAACTTATCCCAGACAGGGATAGCGGTCAGGGAATCAGTTACTCCGGTTTTGGTATCGCAAATAAGAATGGTGCCTTTGCGCTGAATAATAAGCGCCCGACCGTCCGGCAGAAAATCGAACTCCATCGGTTCATACAAATTGGAGACGAAGGTATTTTTAACAAAGCGGTTCTCAAAAGGCACCCGGTGGGTAGTGGCCTTGGAGTAATCCAGTTTACCGGAACCCATGGCCCATTCTATACCTCCCAGCAAATGATCGAGGAAAAACGGCTCACTAAAGGATTCCGGCGTATGGCCCATTCCGGTGTAAAAGGCACGACCGCCGTCAAACTCGTGGTACCAGGATAAAGGATGAAAATCGCCCATCTTGCCCCCCTCGTAACTGCTTTCGTGCAGTTCAACCAGCACGTGTACTTTTTCCTTCTCGAAATTCTTGTAGTTATACCATTCGTCGGTGCGGGTCACTTTACCCAATCCGGCCTTTTTAGTAGCCGGGTGGGAGTCATCGATCACTTCCACTTCTGCTTCCTGGGTGGGAGGATGCCCGCTGAACCAGCCCCCTAACAACTCGCCGTACCAGGGCCAGTCGTATTCCGTATCCGCTGCAGCATGTATTCCTACGAAGCCGCCACCCGCCTGAATGTAGCGTTGAAAATCGGCCTGTTGAGCATTGTCTAAGACATCCTGTGTGGTATTGAGGAAAATGACCGCTGAAAAATCCTGCAGGATTTCTTCGATGATCTGAGTGGGGTCCTCGGTAGCCGTCACCTCAAATCCGTTTTCCTGTCCAAGTTTTTGAATAGCAGCGATGCCGGCTTCGATGGATTGATGCCGGTAGCCGGCGGTATGGGAAAAGACCAGTACGCTTTTTTTATGTTGTGGTTCGGTACAGCTACTCCACAAAACAGTCAGGAGCAGCGCCCCCATGATCAGTTGCTTCATTATCAGATAATTGATTTTTCGTTCAGAAGCATGAAATTACAGCAGTTGCCGCAATTTTCCGCATTTATCGACCGGCAAAACCAATCTAAGCTGATCTATCCTCACTTTCCAGACTTCCTGTCACGGAATGAACGATCAAAAATTGTCCGGCCAGATAGGTCAGCATGATGGCCCAGCCAATAGTGAGATTGGAAAATGAAAGGTAATCCGTGAAGCGGGAAAAGGCGATAATGCTATCGGATAATACAAAAAGAATAGCCCCGGCTACCAGCATACGGGCATATTTTGGAGGCAGATCCGGGCTGAGATCCAAAGCTCCGGAAACCATCCAGATGATCACCAGGCTGTAGATGATCACCGGGGCGGTCATTTCAGCGGGGAGCCCCGGCAACAACAGATAGATCATTGCTCCCCAGTAAATCACCAACGGCAAAGCCATAGCCAGATATCCATAACGCTTATGGAAACTGGTAGTCCGCTCCGGCCATCTAAAAAATGCCAGCCAGTAAGCAACATGGGTCAATAAAAAACTGCACAGCCCGAGAATGAAAAACGTGCCACCGGACGGACGACCATCGGCAAAAAGCAGCAATGTATCGCCGCCAAAAGAAAAGAGCAGCCCGATCAGCAATAACCTCCCACTAATCGATAGATGGGGCTTTAGGCGTTCATAAGCATACGCCCCCAGCCAGATCATCAACATGGGTTTGGTCAGATAATTATCCCAGGAGCTGGATGTTCCCATAGCGATCAGGTTGGCTGCGGAAAAGAGCAGGAAAAGGATTAGGAATACTTGTTGTTTGGGTTTGGGCATGATAGATCGTTGATTGTGATTTTGACTTTTCCAGATGATATCAATCATGAAGTCGTCATCTAGGATCACAAAATGAACATTTTTGCTGTATTGAAATTAAGGGCGTAGACAAATTTTGTTTTATTTACTGAGTTGATCTTCTATTTATGAATTTTCCATCACCTAACCATAAAGAAGCCCATAGATGGTTTTGTAATGTGATAGTTCCATCATAAGGGAAGCAGCAGTCGTTGATATTGGGGAGTGGCTTACCGCATGGAATTGGCCGTTTCCAGGCCAGTCGGTCAACCTCGGCGAGGGAGCTACACCATCTTATATGGGTGGGAAAAAAATAGCCCGCCCACCACCTTACCGCGCTATTCCGGGCAAAGTCCGGGCCCTGAATGGAACACCTCGCCTGCCATCCCATCTCCCAAGATGCAACGGTTAAGGAGTCGTCCATCCACAAAGGGCCGCAACCCACATGTGATCGTCGACGAAAAATAATTCCATTGTTAACGCGAATTGAAATTTGTTACCAGTGATGGTAAAAGATGAGATCTTGGTGACTTATCTAAGATTTAAGAATTGGTAATGGCACCCAATATACAACATTTTAATTTACAAATGCAATAAAAAAACAAAAAATAAAGCATTACTCGATTCCTGCTAATCCTTCAAATATTGTTTTACCCAGCTCTAAATTCAATCGGCCATCCTGATCCACTACAGTAGCAAACTGGATCTGACAGGTCCGGGCCGGTATGGATGACAAACCCGGAATAGGCGTAAAAGGCAGGCTCCGGCCGGCCGGTTGCCGGTGATCAGTACGCGGATAGATCAGCACCCCGTGCTCTGCCCGGAAATAATCACAGTATACATAGATCTGACGCAATTCTTCAGCCGTCGGTTGTGGGCTATCCGGCACCCGCCATTTGGTATCCAGCACCCACCGGCCCCGGGGCGTAGTGATCACCAGGTCGGGTCGCAAACGATGTTGTCCCCAAAACACCTGACTGAGTTGTCGTTCTACTTCGCTATCTGCCGGTTTCCATCGCAATAATTGCCGATAGAGGTATTCTTCAAACAGGGCATTCATATCAAAGAGTAGGGCCAGGCCCGTGTACACACCGGAGCGGATATCTGGTTGCCGGTCCTGTAAGATGTGATGGGCAATGGTCAGTGCCTGCCGGTAGCGATCCATATGACGATCCCGGAGCCAGGCCAGATCCCGGTGAAAAGGCCCCCATTCTGAAGGAGTAGCAGCAGAGGGAAAACACCGCATCAGGTAGCGCATTCGCGCGAGCAGATCCGGTACCAGCGGCAGGTGTTGCAGACTTTTTAAAGCGGCGCTCAACATTAGATTGGCCGGATGGCGCTCGGAAAATTCATGATAACGGGTAAAAAACCTTTCCTTATGCAGGTGGTTGTATTTAATCTGTTGAGCAAACTGGATCTGTCCTTTCCAGACTCGCTGGTTGTCGCTCCGTTCCCGGTAGGTATGCAACAAACCGTTGCGTTGAAGTGCCTCCAGTTCGCGCAGGAACATATCCACATACCAGTCCAGCAAGTATCCGGGCCGATTATCGAGTGAAGCTATGCCGGGGATCTCATGCCGCACAAAATGACAGGCCCGAAGCATATCCACCAGCACCTGTTGCCAATGAGTGGCGCGACGTGGCCGACGTCGATCCGTCTTGGGGAGGATCTCGATACACACCTGAGGCGTACTAATGATGCCTACATACTGACGAAAACGAACGGACTGGTGACCAATTCGGAAATAGCGATCACCGAGTTTTCCCCTTAATGCAACCAGTGAATCAAAATGTCGCTGCGAAAAAGTCAGGCCATCCAACGCCGCTCCCACCCGAAGAACTTCGTGCTCATATACCCGAAAAACCGTCAGGTTACCCTCCATCGCCTGCATTGAAACTGACATTAACTCGTTAATACTTTCATCAGAACTAAAGTTCTCTAATTTTTTTTGCATTTTTACAATCGAAGGCCGTAAGGACTTTCAATATAAAGACATAAGTCACTAAAAATTAAAGAACTGCACAAAATCAGATTCAGTAGAGAATTTTATTTGCAAGACTGAACAGAAGCGATCGATAACGGACATTTTTTGGTCTTCAGGGCAACCGTTACAGCGATCCATCTACCGTTTACAACCCAACAAAACCGCTATGAAGCACATTCAACTAGTCATCCTTTGTTTCGTCTCTTTCACACTTGGTGCCCAGATCACCGTCACGAATAAATATTTCCCACAGGCCGGCGATACACTCCTGACCGCTACCGACAACATGCCCTCCGGCATAGAGGTGGGAACCCCGGGGCCGGACCGCACCTGGAATTTTAAATCCCTGCAATCACCGCTTATTGTTCGTACCATCGTACGTCCGGCTTCCGAAGGCGCTGCCGCCGTGGATTTTCCGGATGCAGATCTCGTCTTTAAGCTTAACGAGAATGCCGAAGGATATTACCGGCTCACTGATAATACCCTGGAATTGATCGGGCTATCCGGTACGGACCCCATCAACCTGGGCATTGATATTCAGCCCAAGCTGAATGAGCCGCAGATCGAACGCTGGGCACCACTCAAGTACGGCGATACGCACGATTCTGCAGTCAACTTTTCCTACGCTTTGGATGCAGATGAAATCCCGCAGGACCTGTTGGATATATTGCCCATTACTCCGGATTCTATCCGTGTACGCCTCAAGTTGAACCGCCACGATGAAGTAGATGCCTGGGGTACCATGAGTATTCCCGGCGGCGATTACGAGGTCCTGCGCGAAAAACGCACACTTGATCAGGATATCCGTCTGGATGCCAAGATCGGCATTCTGGGCTGGCAGGATATTACGGATATCGTCCTGGGGCTGACCGATCTGGGTGGTGATGTTCTCGGTAATTCCCAGATCGTGCGCTATCACTATTGGGGTGAGGGCGTGAAAGAAGCAATTGCAGTAGTGACCATGAATCCTGATCAAACGGCAATCGCTACCGTCGACTTTAAAGCCGAAGACATTCTGGCCGATCTGGTACAAACTACGGATAAATTACAGCCCAGCGTCCTGGCCTATCCCAATCCGGCCATGGCCCATACCAACTTTCAGTTCATGCAGCTAAAGCCGGGCAATTATCGCCTCGTCATCTACAATCTGGTAGGTAGTGAAGTGTGGCATCAGAATTACCGGATTCATGGCCCTCTGACGGAACGAGTAAGTTTATCTAATCTGAAAAAAGGTACTTATCTCTATGCGCTACAGGATGAACGGGGGCGGACGCTCATCACCCGTCGCCTGGTGGTGGTGCGACCTTGAGTGTGATGTGATGAGTGGAGGCTAAAATAATGGTACGGTAATGGCCCGTTGGGTCTGAATATCTGGCCTGCCCCTTTTAATCACACGTTATACCACTTCCGCTACTACGAAAATACTCCCTCCGACAAAGATGAGATCCTCCGGATCGGCATGTCTTTTGGCGGCGCGCAGGGCATTGCGCACAGAACTGTATGCGCGACCGTGCAGGCCGAAAGCCGCAGCCTTTTGCTGTAGAAGCCGGGCATCCAGTCCGCGGGGTACATCTGCTTTGGCAAAATAATAACGGGCATTTTTCGGGAAAAGCTCCAGGACTTTTTCTACCTCCTTATCGGCTACCGTTCCGATCACCATATGCAATTGGCGGTATGGAAGTGTTGCTATTTGCCGGAGTACCGGTCGCAGTCCTCCTTCATTGTGGGCACTGTCGGTCAGAATAGTAGGATGTTCTCCCAGGATCTGCCAGCGGCCGATGAAGCGGGTGAGCTCTTTAAGACGGGCCGATCCATCCAGCACCGCTTCACGGCTCAAAGAAAGGCTGCTGCTTTGATTGAGTACCGAGCAGGCTTCCATAAAGGTCTGTAAGTTCATTTTTTGGTAGTCGCCGTGCAGGTTCACCGGAATTTCGTCGTAAATGATCTGGCCATTCTTTTTGATCCGGTAATACGAATGAGTAAGATCAGACCGGATCAGTACGGCCTCCCACAGCTGGTCGGCGAAGGAGATAGGAGCATGTTCCCGAGCTGCTTTATCCTGAAATACCTGCCGGGTCTCGGGGTGTGTTTCACCGATCACCACCGGTATACCGGCCTTGATAATACCGGCTTTTTCTCCGGCAATTTCCGGTAGCGTATCTCCCAGAAATTGCTGATGATCATAGCTGATATTGGTAATGATACTTAGCACAGGGTGAATGATATTGGTAGAATCCAATCTTCCACCGAGCCCTACTTCTACAACGGCGACATCCACCTTCTTCCGGCAGAAACAATCAAAAGCCATCGCCACTGTGATCTCAAAAAATGATGGCCGTATTCTTTCCATCAGTTCCCGATGGGTATCCACAAATGCAATGATCTCCTTTTTACTGATATACCGGCCATCAATTTTAATGCGCTCCCGAAAATCCCGGTAGTGAGGAGAGATATAAAGACCGGTCTTATAGCCTTGCGCCTGTAGCGCTGCACTCAACATATGGGCCACCGATCCTTTACCATTCGTCCCCGCAACGTGAATACTACGGAAGCACTCGTGCGGATTGCCCAGTGCTTCCATAAGGGCCTGTATATTACCCAGATCCTTCTTAAATGCCGCCGGCCCGATCCGTTGGAACATCGGTAATTGTTCGTACAGATAGTGCAGTGTAACCTGATATGTTTGGTGGATATTCATAATTGGTTTACCACAATGGTCTTTGGGCTATTTAATGGCCGCCTGATAACCGACAGTCTTATTTCAGGGCGAAAGATAGGAAAAAGGCAAGATGCCAGACACTTTTACAGTATCTG
>JAGQXH010000456.1 GCA_020436695.1 Lewinella sp.
GGTTGTAGAGCTCTTCTTCCGGCAGTGGCATCACCAGTGCTTTCTGCTCTGGTGTCAGCAGGCTTTTTTCGTTATAGATATTCAGCAGGTGATAGATCGGGTGATTTGCCTTGCGGTAAGCAGTAGCCCCTTCATTGACAGAAATATTGTGGATATAGTTCCGAATATACTTCCACTGCGCAGTGCGCACAGCCCGGCTTTTAAGATGCGTTTCCCCGAAGCGGTCAGCCACCGAAAAAACAGCCGTGCGTTTGTCATCCGGATGTGGCCCCAGTATAACCCGGCCCTGCATCCATTCCTGCCGATCCAGCCCGGCGAAAGCCAGCGAAGTAGCCGAAATGTCGATAGCACTGATCAGGTCGTCGTTGACGGAACCAGCCGGAAGGTATTTCCGCCAGGAAAGCTTTTCGGGTGCCTGAATGATCAAAGGGATCTGAATGCCGGAATCGTACAGGAAATATTTGGCGCGACTCATCGGTCGGCCGTGGTCGGAAAAGAATACAATGATGGTGTTATCGCGCAGACCTCTATTTTCCAGTTCTGTCAGGATCTCACCCACCTGCTGATCCATCAGTTGGGCAGTTTCCAGGTACTGGGCAAAATCCTCCCTCGCTACTGCATGATCGGGATAATAGGGAGGGACTTTAACCGTAGCCGGATCGACCGGATGAAGGGTGTCTTGTTCAAAAGGACGATGGGTAAGCCGCAAATTCACTACCGCAAAAAAGGGTTTATCCTGAGACAGCGAGTCCCAGTGTTGAACATCAAAACCGGCTACCGGTGAGCGAAAGGACCAATCGGTTTTACCGGTTCCGTGGCTATCCTTGATATTGGCGGTGATATACCCCTGACGGCGAAACAGCTCATTGATGGGAAGGATGCCGTCAGGCAATGCGGTCATCAATTCATCCGGATAGCGCATGTGATGGGCATTGATGGAATTTTGGTACATTCCACAGGCCAGCGCAGTCCGGCTGGGGGTGCAGGCCGGTGCGGTGGTGAATACCCGGGTAAAGCGCATGCCGTCTGCGGCCAAGGCATCCACATGGGGTGTCAGTACGCCGGGATATCCGTAGCAGGCCAGATCCTGCGACAAGTCTTCGGCGAGTATCCATAGGACATTCGGTGGCTGAGTGACTGTTTCCGGTTCCTGTTGCCGGCAGGCTAATAACGCCGTAATGCCTATTCCTATCCAGAATAATCGATATCGGTTTTGCACGTTTGGACTATTTATTGCAAGTTGTCAGTTGGTCATGTCAGGGATGAAAATCAATGTTCTTAGCCCGGTTTGTAGGAAGATGAGGGCTTCGGGCCGGGCAATTTCGTGTTGATAGCTCCATTTTAACTTTGCTCATCACGACTGACCACTGATGACTGATGACTGACAACTTGCGTTATTTAATGGTAAACTCTTTTACTTTTTCAAATCCCAGATAGCCATAGGAAATGCGGACCACGGTTTTGGGTGGAAGATCCGGGGTATACTTTGCTGTGAAGATCCCCGTGTTAGGTCCGGTTTCCGTTACCTTAATGGGTTGGGGGGCTTCCTGTCCGCTTTGTATAAGCACCCAGCCTTCTTCTGCTGCATTCCAGTTCTGGTTTAAAGCGGCCTTTAGCTCAATAGTTACCACATCACCGGTAACTACTTCATTGACTTCCTGCCCATCTTTATTCAACACCCGCAACTGATGGGAACCCAGGGTGGAAAAAACAACGGAACTCATCCATGCCCGGTTAGTCACTGCCCAGCCTTCGGTAGCGTAGTAGCTGATCACCTCATCTTTATCCGGTTCCGGGTTGTAGGGAAACATATTGTCGAGCGGCGTGCCGTCGAGTGTACCTCGCACCAATCCGAGTTTACCGGCTCCATTGGGATGGGCATCCGGCCAGCCGGTCTCGATACCTGCCCAGTAGCCGTTAAGATCCAGTCGTTCCTGACTTTTATTGCTATAATGTGCCTGCGCCGGATTGAGCCCGAACACCTGATTGACCTGCGACCAGCCCAGCGCCCGCAATTGAGGATCATCCAACAGATGCGCCACAGCAAACATGGAACCGCCCAGACCGGTATTGCCCAATTCTTTGGTTTTGGGATGGGCCCATTCGGTGTCGCTGTGTTTGCGATATTGCCAGAAATTATTCGTTTTGGCTTTCATGTGTTCGGTCCAGGCGGCCAGTTTCTCCCGGATGCCGTAGGGCGCACTTTCCGGTGCAACCATCAGAAAAAAAGCCAGGGCCTGCGGGGTGATGTGCTCACCGTTGCGGATCCACCACATGTGACGTGGATTGTTGAAGTCCCAGTTTTGGATTATGTCCTGTGCGGCCTCCCGGGCGTAAGCCAGGAATTTTTCCGGCTGCCCGTCGGCTTCGTTTTTTTCGCACAGATACATAAAGAGGTTGCGGAATACGGCCTGGCCGAATACATTGCCCATTTCATTGAATTCCTGCCAGCCCACATCGATCCATTTTTGACTTTTCACCCAATAGCGCACAACCCGGTCGCGTTCGTAGGCCTCCCAGTGTTGCAGGCAGGCCTGGCGATAGCGCTGGTATTTTGCTTCATCCAGATAGGGCTTCAGGAAACTGTGGTAAGCGGCACACACTGCCGCCAGTTGATCCAGCGTATTCTGATAATCGTAGCGCTGCAATTGTTGATCAGGATGCCCGATATCATAAGGCCGATGCGCTGTAGGGCCATTGTAATCCCGGTGTTGGTAGGCGAACTCCGCGTGCCAGAGGATGAGTTTGATCAGGTCCGGGACTGCTGCATCGTCAAAATCCTCGTGCCAGCGGTCAAAAAGAGCTGGGTTGGAGGCGTAGAGCAGGGTCTCATACACCGCTTCCAGGGTATAGGCTCCACCGTCGCGGGAGGGGCCGCCACCGGCAACGTGCTGCTCATCGCTATACACCGGATCTTCACTGCCGCGTACATCGATGAAGAACTGGTAGGCCAACTGACTGGATAATTTTTCCATCAGGTGATCCGCTATCCAGAATGGTTTGGAATCGCCGAAGCCGGGCACCCGGATGATGAATTCTCCGGTAACCGCTTCCGGATTGAAGGCGGTGAAATCTCCCGCGAAATCCACGATCTTACCTTTGAAAGGTGCCTTGCCGGGACTACCGACAGGCAGGACTTCAAAAGCGGTACCGTTCGGAGCGCCGTAGCATACAAAGCGTTTGGCTTCGTCCAGGTTATAACCGGCCTGGTTGACAATGGGCGGCGAGGTCACCTTGGCTTGCTGCCCTGATACAATATTAGGTAAGCAATGACTTAGCGTCAATAGACAAAAAAGAAGGATCTTATTTTTCATTTGCGGTGGATTAGTATCTAAGTTCAGTTAATCCGATAATCCGTACCGGGCTGGAGTACAAATTGCCACGCATGTCGCACCTGCTCCACATTCACTTCTTTCTCGTTTGCTGAGTCGGTTACTTTTACTGCGTTCCAGTCTGCTACATCCACCTCTATCTCACTTTTGGTTTTTCCATCGGTATGCCAAAAAGTGGTTGTTGATCTTGGCTGTAGCGGATAGATCCGGCCGACCAGGTGATCTCCTTCCTGTTCAACGACAAAGCCGGTGCCTCCCACAAAGAGTGGCGTTTTTTCGAGCGGAATAGAAAAACCTTCCAGTGTGGTTGGTCCCTCGTAGATCTTACCGTCATCATAATCCATCCATTTGCCTTCCGGCAGATAGATGTCACGGGTATAAGAACGATCATAATCGCTGCCGAAAAGCGGTGCGGCCAGCAGCGATTCTCCGATCAGCCATTCGTAGCCGTGCCGGGTGGTATCCGCCAGTCCATACACTCCCGGGTCCTGGGGATATGCCAGGGGCAGCGGTGTCATCGGGTAGGGGTAGCCGGTTTCGTAAGCTCGCATAGCACTGCTGAAAATGTGTGGTAGCAGCCGGTGATGTAGTTGCGCTGCTTTCAGACAAAGCTCATTCGTGGTCTCATCAAAATTCCAGGGACCGTAGCCGAAAGCCATAGAAGGATTGACGGAAGCGAATTGAGCGTAGCGGATGAGATAAATGCGGAGTTTTGCTCTGGACGCGTCACCGAAGCGGCCGGTAGCCAGTCCGGTACCGCCCACGATATCCGGGTAAACATTCGGGAAACCGGAAAAGGCATAGGCCAGTCCGTTGATCGGACCTCTGTCCTGATCCTGATTGTAGTTGAAGTCGTCATAGCGATGGATATCCGCCGGTGAACCGAGGTAGTTGTTGCGCCCCATGATATAGACGCCTTTTTCCATCAGGGCACGGTTTACCGGATCTATCAGGTCATCAGGCAGATCTTTCGGCCAATGGAAGAGGTCTTCTTTAAATCCGTCCACGCCGTAATCCAGCCACTTTTCACAGAGATGGACGTACCAGCCCACTGCTTCCGGTTTTTTGGAATTCAACAGATAGACCGGTACCCGAGGGAAGCCGACCTTTTTCAGTTCGGGCTCGCCCGCGGCATCGGTGAGGAAATAGCCTCTTTCCAAGCCTTCATCGGTGAAGGGGCCACCGGGGATAAAGCCGATGCGCAGACCAATGGTAAAGATCAGCCCCTTCTGATGAAAGTAATCAATGAACGATTTGGGATCGGGATAGAGTTCTTTATCCCACATACCGAAACTGGTAGTGGCCTGTAACTTTTTGGCGGCTTCACTGGCCGATTCAGTCGTATAAGGTGTGCCGTGCTCGTCGAATTCACCTACGCCTCGCGGCCAGAAACCCGAACCCACCACCATCCAGTCCAGTGGATAGCCGTACTCCAGATATTGATTGATGTTCTCTTTTACGGATTCACTATTAGTATTCCAGGCCAGCGCCCCGAAAGCCTCCCAGCCGACGCCAAACCACTTGGACTTGGGCTGGAAAACCGGATAACCTTCCCGGTTGCGGGCGTCCAGAAAGTCTTGGTAGATCTCCACGGGGGTACCCAAAAAGCAGTAGAAAGCCGGCATGTTGTTCACTTCTCTTGACCCCTGTAAATTCTCACTATCGTTGATCCTCACCACTTTCCAGTCGGGTTCCATATTGACCATGGCGAATCCCTGTTTGGGATAAATAGCAAAGTTGCTGATCATACGGTCCGAACCATTGTTGTACACCAGTGGATCACGCACAAAATTTTCCAGTACGAGATCTGTTCGCCCTTCTCCGTAGGCAGCGGCGTCGGCCATTCCATAGGCAGGGCCAAAACCGGCGGTGCGCAGGAGGATGCTGTAGGTGTCAGCCGCATCGGCGGGAACGACTGCATATTTTACGGTATTGGGCCACAGGGTTATTTCAACTTTTGCCGAAAGTCCATCGGTAGTATTTACTTCCAGTTCGAGATGTCCTTCTTCCGATGTAAGTACTCTGGTATCGGCGATATCACTTTCTTCCGCTCCGGTTTTAGCCAGTTGCAGGCCGGAGATGGGATGGGGAGCAGCGACCACCGATCCGTCGGGCTTTTGAAAACCGAATTTAAATCCGGCTTTTTCAATAGTTAGAGTATAATTGGCCGTATGGACGACGACCTGATCGCTTTGGTCATCTACACTGAAAGATCCCGACGACCGGCAGCCGGACAGAAATAATCCGATAGCCAGTAGAAAAGCGATGCAGGTGGAGTGAAAGTGATGATAGTTGTTTCGAAGGATGGTCATGTTCTGATGTATTAAACAAGTTCTCATAATGAGTGGGTAAGGCGCTTTACACCCATTTCGTTGATCAACGGCCCACAAATCGAGCAGTGGCGAGACTGCTGACTGCCGACTCCTTTAAAAACACATGATCTCAAATAGAGCCGCAGGAATGTTATCCTGCGGCCTACGGAGGATCAGTTGCCAGTGATCGGTTTCAATGGGTTGCTCCAAAACCAATCGATTGATGGCCTGATGATTATTTTCTACTTTGCTAAGGGTTGTTTTACCGCAATTCCTAATCTCATATTGGCTTACACAAAACGGGATGACCGTTTCCGGATGGCCATAAAGGGTGGATTCCAGCGGATGGTCGTAATCCGGATCAAAGAACAGTACTATCTCCCGGATCGTCTTTTTCTCCGGCCAGTAAATATCGATGGTACACGCTTCCTGCTTCGGATCGGCGATGAAGGCATTGGCGGTTACCTCCGGGCGCACGTATCCATTATTCAGATTCCTGGGGCTAAAGCAGCGAATAGCCGGCTGGATCTCCATGGCAACATTATGCCCCTTCGGCCGCCGCTCCGGCGTCCAGAATTCAAAGGCATCGATACCGATGTTTTCCGGTGGCTCCTGCCGGCCGAAATTGGATACGGCTTTATTGTGTTTGTTGAATACCGAGAGGATGCCCGTATAGCGGGCGGCACTGCCCCGGATCTCTATTCCCGGATTGCTCATGAAACACAGAAATCCGTACTGGGCATCTGGGAGAGGATGTGTTAAGAGGATCTCCAATTCCTGTTCGCCGGGTTGTAGGTCAAATACGAGGCTTTCTAGTGTGACATCGGGTGTATAGTTCTGTATTCGGGAACTCGTACGCCATTCCACTTGTAGCTGACTTGCTTCGTTACACCGCACGGCTACTTTAAACTGGTACTTTTGCCCGCCTTCCAGTGGTAACATTTGAGCCGTAGAAAATTTCAGCGGCATCCAGGGTCCGTCGAAGGGGATCTCATGGAGTACCAGTTCGCTGTCGGCACTAATGGCAGCATCATTCATGAGATTGGCGGTATCTGAATGTGGCAAGCGCGGAATACTTTGGCCCCGGCGATTGAGTGTCTGTTGCAACAGCCGGATATGCTTCGGATCGGAAAGGTCTCTCGGTAGCCAGCCGTTTTGAGTAGCCAACACGGCTGCCATGGCTACGGCCTGAGCTCCGTGGGCACAGGTACCCATCACCCGCGAGGAGCCGAAAGCTACATGTGAAGCACTGATAATGCGACCGGCCAGGAAAAGGTTATGGATATCTTTGCTGTAATAACAGCGGTAGGGGATCTGGTAGACGCCCTTGGCGTGCCATTGATTGCAACCGGGCTGATCACTGTAAACGCCATCGGCCGGGTGTAGATCCAGTGACCAACCTCCGAAGGATACTGCGTCGTAATGTTCCCGCTGTTCAACCACATCGGTC
>JAGQXH010000457.1 GCA_020436695.1 Lewinella sp.
GTCACATGGCGATACCATCATGGAATTGCCCGATGATTTTGAATTGCTGGCCGATACCGACAGCATCGCCGTGGCCGCATTTCGCGCCAAAGAAGGAATTTTTAATGCACCGGTCTATTGCCTGCAATTCCATCCGGAAGTGACACACAGCCTGGACGGAGCTGCGATATTGCGGAATTTTGCCATGGAGGTTGCCGGCTGTTCCGGTAGCTGGACCCCCGCCTCTTTTGTAGAAGAAAAAGTGGAGGAACTAAAAGTGCTGGTCGGTAAAGACCATGTATTGATGGCCCTTTCGGGCGGGGTAGATTCCACGGTGGCTGCTACTTTGTTGCATCGGGCTATCGGCGACCGGCTGCATTGCTTTTTTGTAGACAACGGCCTGTTGCGAAAGAATGAGTTCCAGGAAGTACTGGATAGTTATAAGGGCATGGGCCTCAATATTGAGGGCGTTGATGCCCGTCAGCGTTTCTGGGATGCGCTCGCGGACGAAAGCAGCCCCGAAAAGAAGCGAAAGATCATTGGCGGGCTGTTCATTGAGATATTTGAAGAAGAATCAGAAGCTCATCCTGAGGTGAGCTGGTTAGGGCAAGGCACTATATATCCGGACGTGATCGAGTCGATTTCGGTACACGGCCCCTCTGTCACGATCAAATCGCACCACAATGTGGGCGGTTTGCCGGACAAATTGAAGCTCAAGATCGTAGAGCCCCTCCGCATGTTGTTCAAAGATGAAGTACGCCGGGTTGGTGAGGAACTGGGGGTTTCTGAGCAGATCCTTCGTCGTCATCCGTTCCCGGGGCCTGGCCTGGGCATCCGCATCTTGGGCAGTATTACGCCCGAAAAGGTGGCTATGCTGCAGGAAGCGGATGCTATCTATATCAACAATCTGAAAAAATTTGGATTATATGATAGCGTCTGGCAGGCAGGAACTATACTGCTACCGGTACAATCGGTAGGGGTTATGGGCGACGAGCGCACTTACGAACAAACTGTGGCTTTGCGTGCCGTTAATTCGCTGGATGGGATGACCGCGGAATGGAGCCAGTTACCTTATGATTTTCTGGCGGCCGTTTCCAGTGAAATAATTAATAACGTTAAAGGAATTAATCGGGTAGTCTATGATATTAGTACGAAACCTCCTGCAACCATTGAGTGGGAGTAAAACCATCTTCTACATTGTCATTTTAGGGTTGACCTTCTCTTCCTGCGACCTGTTTAAAAAAATACAGGATGACGATGATACTGCGGTTGAAACAGGTGACGAACTGGAGCCCATTCAGGGTAGGAAGGTCTATGACCCGGAAACGGGTACCTGGGTGATCGTAGAAGAAGCCGTAACCGAAAAAATGGATACGGTAGCCTGGCGGGAGATCCCCACTTCGGATGATCCGCCGATCACGGCAACGGGAGAAAGCCCGGTTAGTGGTAGCGCTTCCAACGTGATAGATGTGACGGATTTCGGTTCTCAACTGCTCAATATTTACAATGTGTCGGTGGTGTTGCCGTTCCTCACGGATAGATTCAGCCCACTGGATGCAGGTATTTACCCCAATTCGCTTTGGGCACTCAATTATTACGCGGGCACACAGATGGCACTGGAGGTACTGGACAATGAAGGCGTAAAACTGAATGTCTCGGTGATGGACAGCGGTGCATCTGCGGGGACTACATCCAGTCTGATCCGCACCAGCAGCGATCTGACGGAATCACATCTGATCATCGGACCTTACCGCCGTGATAATGTCGCACTGTTGGCTCAAATGGCCAAACAAAGGGGTAGCGTGCTGGTATCTCCGCAGAGTGCAGCCTCGGGCATTTCCAGTTTGAATCCCAACTATGTACAGGTCAACCCGACGCTGGAAACCCACAGCGAAGCCATTCTGCAACATGCGCTCACCCACCACCATTCGAAGAATATCGTACTGGTCAGCAAGGATAATCCGAATGAAGTGTCCCGACTGACGTACTTCCGTGATGAATATAACCGCTACAATCGGGGACGCCCCGTGGCTCCTCTTCAGGAATTACTCATACCTGAGTCGGAAGCTACCAGTATGGAGAATGTTGACTTCACTCCAATTATGCAGCAGTCGGATACCACCGTATTTATCGTCCCTAATTGGGAAGAGACCTTTGTCTATGCGCTGTTGCGAAAGATCGATGTCAGCCGTGATCCGTACGAAACGGTTGTCGTTTACGGGATGCCGCAGTGGAAGGATTTTGAGAAGATCGATTTCGATTATTACGAGAAGTTGCAGGTGCATATCAGCTCCAGCGTATTCGTCAATCCCCTGGACCCGGATGTGCGGCTCTTCAAGCAACAGTTCTACGATCTGTACGGAGCGATCCCCACCGATGAAGCATTTGTCGGCTACGATGTGATGTTGTATTTCGGCCGGATGCTGAAGAAATACGGTACCAAATTCCAGTACGCACTGGAAGGAGCGGAAGAAGAAGGTCTGCATACTACGTTTGAATTCGAACGTGTAGTTCGTCCCGGAACAACCTCCGGTATCGAAACCAATGAGATCGAACAGTTTGAGAATAAATACGTCAATATTCTGATGTTTAAGAATTATCAGTTTCAGAAAGCTCTGGAATGATTTTTTTGATACTGTAATTTTATGATGCTGTAATGCTGTAATGCGGTTGTATGCAGGGGAAATATTGATGTCATTGCAACGCAATTGGAGTAATAAGGGATACTTTAGCGGTTAGTGATGGTATAAAACAAGCAAAGCAGAAAAGTAAAAGCACAGATACGGCTTATCTGCGATGCAACATTATAAATCTTAGTGCTTCCGTTCATCGCATCACAGCATTACAGGATCACAGCATCACAGCATCAACGAAATGACACCGAAGCGCCTAACCAAATTTAAAAAGACGGTGGCCCGCAGGCAGTTTGACCTGACGGTCATCCTGGAAAATGTCTTCGATCCGCATAATATCGGAGCGGTTCTCCGGTCCTGCGATTCGGTGGGGATACACGAAATATTCGTGTTGAATACGGAACCCGGATTACAAAAAGATATTCTGGAACTGGGTAAACGCACTACTGCCGGCACCCGAAAGTGGATTGATGTGCAGTATTATACCGACGCTGATGCCTGCTTCAGCGCCGTCCGGCAGCGTTACGATCACATCTATGCTACTCACCTCAGCAGTTCGGCCAAAGATCTTTACGATCTTGAATTAACGCAGCGTGTAGCGCTTCTCTTCGGCAACGAAAGAAATGGCGTATCCGAAGATGCGCTTAGTCGCTGTGATGGGAATTTTATGGTGCCGCAGGTCGGTATGGCCGAAAGCCTGAACATTTCCGTAGCCTGCGCCGTCAGCCTGTATGAAGCTTATCGACAACGCTTCCGGGCCGGGATGTATGAACCGGAATCATTGGAACAGGAGCAAAGAGCGGAACTACTGCAGGAATATATCGAGCTTCATGAAAGCGGCAGAAAGAGAGGGCGGATACGAAAGATCACCTGAGTATTCCGGATATACAAGTTCTCAGAAATTGCATTATGCTAACCACTCTGGCCATATATCTTCCAGACTTTCTTCAATTTTCACTATATCAACCTCCTCTCCATGAGCCATTTTAAACAAACCGACCACATCGAAAGTAAGGAACTCTTCCCGGGCTTTCACGCCAGAATGATCCATACGGATGGACTGACTATCGTCTACTTTGACATCAAAGCGGGCAGTATACTACCCGAGCATCATCACATTCACGAACAGGTGACCAACGTATTGGAAGGCACCCTGGAGTTGACCGTCGACGGTGAAACTTTTGCCTGCACGCCGGGCACTGTGGTGACCATGCCTCCCCATGCTCCACATTCGGGCCGTGCGCTGACGGATTGTAAGGTGATCGACGTTTTCCGTCCGGTAAGGGAGGATTACAAGTGATACCTTTCTCAATTCTCCGGCTTCACTAAGAGATTTCTAAGACTTTAATAAGGTCGATCGCAGGCCTGTTTCCCATCCTGCTGCCTAGTTTTGAGGAAATCACCAAAACGAGACGATATGAGATCCAGACGTGAATTTCTGAAAATAGGCACCATGGGCACTATCCTGGGATGTAATCCGCTCTTATTGCAGGCCGCCAATAATCCATATTTGGCAGGTGGGAATAGTAAAACCTTTCTGAAAGCCTGTGCAAAAGGCGACACCGCGAAAGTTAAGCGTTTACTTGCAGCAGATCCGGATCTACTAACCACATCCGACGGCTTAGGGAGAACTGGGTTTGCCTTAGCCTTGCTGGGCGGGATGCGGGAAACGGCAACCTATCTGAAAGCAGCCGGCTATCAGACCGATCTGCATGAAGCTGCCCTGGACCTGGACTGGGAGCGTTTTGAGACTTTGACGGCGGAGGAAACGGAAGAGATCATCACCCAGGTTAACAGTGATCATCCGATCGGAGGATCTGCTATGTGGGCGGCAGCGGCGGGTGGCGCCGGTTCCGCTATTTGGCGGGTGTATGCCAAATGTGGTTATCCTGACGGTAATCCTCGCAAAGAAAAGGGTGCTACCCCCCTGCAAAAGGCTTTGCGCTTTTCCGACCTGCCAACCGCGGAACTGACGGCCGCAACTTTACTGGGTAATGATACCGATCCCAATCCTGCCCCCAACGCTGATCTCCCGCCGCTCCATATCGCAGCGGAAAGAGGAAGCCTGGAAATGGTGGAAATGTTGATCCGGCTCGGCGCCGATGTGGACCGTCGCGACCACAAAGGCAGAACCGCCGCCCGCCTGGCTGAAAGCAAGGGACACGAAGCCGTCTGGCAATTATTGCAGCAACATCAACAACTTGCTCGTACCTGTCGCACCTCACGTGCTGCCTATACGGCCGAAGGACAGCGCTATAGGCTACCCGAATTGCAGGAGATCCCCTTATTTGATCGCAGCCATCTGGTCGGATTATCTCATTTCAATATAGAACAGGTACAAAAGGAAATTGCTGCCGATCCTCGTCTGGCCCACAGCGTAGCCACTACCGGTGAAAAGGCGGTGGAAGCGGCCGCCCATATGGGGCGTAAAGATCTGGTGGAGGCATTATTGCAGAAAGGCGCACCTTACTCCCTGCCAACGGCCGTAATGCTCAATGACTTCACTTCCGTAAAACGCCTGCTCGACGAAGATCCTGATCGCATCCATGAGCGTGGTGCCCATGATTTTGCTTTACTCTGGTATCCCATCATTGGAAAATGTGAGCTGGACATGACCCAATTGCTACTGGACCGCGGTGCCCGGGTGGAAGAACAACACTATTTAGGGACAACGGCACTCCACTGGGCCTGTATGCGTGGTCCGATCGAGTTGGTGGAACTACTGCTGGAAAATGGTGCGGATATTAACCGGCCGGGACGTAAGTTTAGTGCCGAAGGGCAACGGCCTTTGGATTTGGTTAAGGACGAAAGCATTAAAAGTTTTCTTCGGAGCAAGGGGGCTGAATGATGGTGATGATGGTCTCTAGAGGCTCTAATGATGGAGTAGGAAGGAATTTTGCTGAAAACGTGGTTCAGTTTGGGAAAGGAAAATGAAGCCATTTTTAGCCAGTTTGACGCATGCTTGGGATTCCTAAAATTCCTTAGTAGAACATATTAATATTCTACCTCAACATCATTATTCTCAAAGATGATAAATTCGATGCCATCCGTAACATCCCTTCTTATATTTACAACAGTATTTAAGCTACTAATTTCGAATAGTTTTTTGACGCTTTCATGAATCGCTCCGACCAAAACGAAGTTTCCTGAATTTCTCCAAAGACGATTAGCTGTTAGTATTGCTGAAAGCCCTGAGGAGTCTATAAATTTAACATTAGATACATCTAAAATCAAATTATTTATTCCTTCATTAGATAAAGTTACAAGTAACGATTTAAAATCTGGCGCAATAATAGAATTAAGGTTCATGTTTACAACTGTAAGAATTGCATAGATCTTCTGTTTTTGGACAACATATTCTAGGTGATTATAAATTTGAATATGATCATCTAAAAAATCTTTTTCGTTTTCAATAATCTCTAAAATATTGTATTCATCTAAGAGTATTTTTAATTGATTACTCTGCGAATTAAACAAATCAATTAGGAGTTCCTTCTTATGCTCTGGAAGCTCTATGATAACTTTTATACTTCCGGATGTTACATTTAATATTTTGATATCTTCTTCATTAGTATTTATACTTCTGAATAATAGGATTTGTGCAAACCAAGGAAGCTGAAAAGCGAGTAAGCATTGTAAATTAGAGTTCGCCAAAACTATAAACCAATGCTTACTCTAAATATCAGCGATGCCGATATTATATTGGCAAATTACGAAAGAATCCACAATCCAATAAGATCCATTCGCATAAGAATGGATGCCTTATATGCAGTCAGTCAAGGTTATAGCCGGAGCCAGGCGGCAGCACAAAGCGGTGTATGTCGCAATTCGGTGACTACCTATGTTAAATCGTACAATAAAGGCGGGCTAGAGGCCTTGAAGACATTTAAATACAAGGGAGCCATTTCTGTACTGGCAGCGGACCGGATGGCTATTGAAGAGATGTTCCGACTTCGCCCTCCGCGCTCCTGTAAAGAGGCTGCGGCTATGATCCGTGAACTTACCGGACAGGAATTGACGATCCAGCAAGTTGGGCGTTTTATGCACAGCATTGGAATGCAACCCCGCAAAATGGGACATGTTCCGGCCAAAGCCGATGCCGACAAACAGCAACAATTTGTGGCCCGACAACTTGGCCCACTAATGGAAAAAGCCCAAGCCGGTCAGTGTCATCTGTTTTTTATGGACGCGGCGCATTTCATGCTCGCTCCTTTCGTCGGCTTGATTTGGTGCTTCGCCCGAATGTTTGTTAAGGCAGCCTCGGGACGAAACCGGATCAATGTGCTGGGAGCGCTCAACCTGGTGACCCGTAAAATGGAAACCCTGATCAACACCACTTATATCAATGCCGAAACAGTGGCTGAATTATTGAACCAAATAGCCGCTAAATTCAAAGGCCTACCCATTTACATGGTCCTGGATAACGCCCGCTATCAACACTGTGACTATGTCAAACAACTGGCT
>JAGQXH010000458.1 GCA_020436695.1 Lewinella sp.
TCTTGAACAGGGACGGGGCCAGTGCCAGTGCCGAAATATGTGCATGCGTGGCTGCCCCTACGGGGGTTATTTCAGTTCGGTCACCTCTACCCTGCCCTGGGCCCAAAAAACAGGTAATCTCACCGTGCGTCCTTTTTCGGTGGTCCATTCGGTGATCTATGATGAAGCCTCCGGTAAAG
This sequence comes from Lewinella sp., assembly GCA_020436695.1. Lineage (GTDB taxonomy): Bacteria > Bacteroidota > Bacteroidia > Chitinophagales > Saprospiraceae > Flavilitoribacter. The sequence continues at coordinate 180 of JAGQXH010000458.1, forward strand.
CCTCCGGAGTAAAAGTGATCGATACTAACACCCGGGAAGAAATGATCTTCCGGGCCAAAGTCATTTTCCTGAATGCCTCGGCGCTGAACAGCACCCTGATCCTGCTCAACTCCCGGTCAGAACGTTTTCCCAATGGCCTGGGTAATGACCACGACGTGTTGGGACGCTACGTCGGCTTCCATCTCTACAGAGGCTGGGCGAACGGACGGATGCCAGGGTTTGAAGACCAATACATCTACGGAAAGAATCCAGCCGAATGCATCATTGCCAATTACCGTAATCTGAAAGAACAGGATACGGATTTTGTGGGTGGCTATACCATCTTCTCCGGCGGATATCGCACCCGGCAAGAAGAGCTACCCGGTTCGGACGTGCAGATCGGGGCTGATTATAAAAAGGCTATCAGTCGCATGGGTAGTTGGTATATGTACATGTATATGCAGGGAGAGACCATTATGAAACCGGAAAACCGGGTGACGCTCAGTGAAACCGAAACGGACCAATGGGGGATACCACTACTGGTCACGGATGTCGGTTACGATGAGAATGACGAAAAGATGATCCGGGATTTTCTGCAGGAAAGCAGGGCCATGCTAGAAACCATCGGATGTGTGGATATTCATACCGAAGACAACAAGCAGGCTCCCGGACTGGACATTCACGAAATGGGCGGTGCCCGAATGGGCAATGATCCGCAGACTTCGATGCTGAATGCTCACAATCAACTGCACGCCTGTCCCAACGTTTTCGTCACCGACGGTGCCTGTATGGCGAGTACGGGCAACCAAAGTCCGTCGATCTTATACATGGCGCTCACGGCGCGGGCGGCTAATTTCGCCGTGGACCAGATTAAAAATGGAAATTTGTGAATCAATGTTAGTCGTAAGTCATCAGTCGATAGTCGTAAGTCCGGGCGTTGTGCTAATATTTAGTCTGACAAGGCAAAATGATCGGATTCGAAGTAGGCATCATCCCATCATCCGAGTACATTCGTTTCTTTTTAGCACTGACTTGATTGACTAACGACTTACGACTCCATCAAATTATGAACCGAAGAAAAGCCATACTACAAACCGCAGGCCTGTTGGGGGGCTCCCTTGTAGCCTCTCCCCTGCTGCTGAACGGCTGTGCCGGAGAAACGGCAACAGGAGCCATCACTCCCATGGATATTCCTTTCTGGGATGAAGTGGCCGAAACGATCCTGCCGGTTACCTCTGATTCCGGGGGAGCCAAAGCGGCAGGCATCGGCGCATTCATGCAGGTCATTGTAAAGGATTGTTATGATGACGAAGAAGCAGAACGTTTTCATTCTGGTATGCGATCCATTGAGGAGCGGGCGGAAAGTGAGTACGGAGCTGGATTTATGACGCTTACGCCGGAAGAGCGATTTGAGCTCATTGACGCCATCGACCGGGAAGCCAAAGCCACTGAAGATCATGCTTTCACCATGATCAAGGACCTTACCCTCTGGGGGTATTTCAGTTCGGAAGTCGGCTGTCAGGAAGCGCTGCGTTACAATCCGATACCGGGCCGGTATGAAGGCTGCATTCCCTACCATAACGAACCTGCCTGGGCCGGATGAACATACAGCACTTCGCTTCTTACGATGCCATGAGCGCCGCTGCGGCTGATCTGGTAATGACCGACATCCGACAACGACCGGACCTGTTGCTCTGCGCGGCTACCGGCAATTCTCCCACAGGTTTGTACCGGCAATTGGGTCAGGAATATACTACTGCCCCTGAGCACTTTTCACAACTCCGCATCTTCAAACTGGACGAATGGGCAGGTCTGCCTGCGGATGCACCCGGTTCCTGCGAACACTATCTGAAAGAGCATTTGCTTAGGCCGTTAGCCATTTCCAACGATCGATATTTTGGTTTTGATAACACGGCCCAAGATCTGGACCGGGAATGTGAAAGAACGCAAGATCTGCTGGGTCGATACGGTCCCATAGATATCTGTATCCTGGGCCTCGGCACTAACGGCCACCTGGGCCTGAATGAGCCCAATGAGGTTTTACAGGCACATTGCCACGTAGCCCGACTGCATACCACTACTTTACAACACGGCATGGTAGCCGACCTGCATGAAAAACCCACACAGGGACTCACCATTGGAATGGAAGACATTCTGGCTTCCCGGCATATCATCATGTTGGTGACCGGGGCAGGTAAGGAAACAGCCAAAAAAATGCTGCTATCCGGGGAAATTACCAATCGTTTCCCGGCTACCTATTTATGGAAACATGAGTGGGTGGATTGTCTGGTTGAGGATTAATAGAAGGTGAGACAAGCCGTATGCATTGGTTATCCCATTGCTCTTGATGCCGATAGTTACTTCGATTTAATTTTTTCCCGATGCTGTTTTCCCCATCTTTCCATCGACTCTAATACTTCAGTCACGCTGTAACAATAATCAGTCAATGTATACACTATCCTCACGGGAAAATCGTCGTAAACCGATCTGCTAATAAGCAGATTGTCTTCGAGGTGTTTTAATTCCTTGGACAGCACACGATTAGTGATTTTCGGAATGGATTTTTTGATTTCATTAAATCGCTTATTTCCATGGTAAATGGAAATGATAATGGGTAATTTCCATTTACCTCCCAGCACATATTGTGTGTCCTGGACATACTTGATCTTATCCTCAAAATTGATCCTATCCGAAGGCTTCATCAGGTATCCTTTTGTATACAAGTATCAAAAGTATACTTTTTCGATCCTACTTTTGTCATCGAATCAAAAAAAACAAAGATGACAGATCAGAAAGGTAAAGTATGGTTCATAACGGGAGCTTCAAGTGGTTTTGGATTGGAAATGGTAAAACACTTATTGTCCAATGGAAATAAGGTAGCCGCAACTTCCCGAGATCACAGGAAGATTGAGGAAAAGATAGATACGGGGAGCCCAAACTTGTTGGCAATGACGATTGACATTACGGATGAAAACGATGTTAAACAAGCTCTTGAAAAGACCGTAAAAAACTTCGGTCAAATAGATGTGGTGGTTAACAATGCCGGTTATATGCACCTGGGAAGTCTGGAAGAAGTTTCAGCAATTGAATTTCACCAATCCATGAATGTCAACGTGTACGGCTTTTTACATGTGATCAGAAATGCCATGCCTTATTTCAGGAAGCAGAGACATGGACACATTTTCAATTTTGCGTCCTCTGCCGGGTATTCGGGTGATGATAATGCCGGAGCATATAATGCTGTAAAATGGGCAATCATCGGCCTATCAGAAGCCTTATGTAAAGAAGTCGAACCATTCAATGTCAAGGTTACCATTGTTTCTCCCGGCCTATTTCGAACAAATTTTCTGAGCAAAGGGGGCTTTTCGGTTGCGCAGAATAGGATAGACGAATATAACACGCAACAAAAAGTCGACCTCATGAATCAGTTTAGTGGACATCAACCGGGCAATCCTGAAAAATTAGCAGAAATCGTAGTGGATATAGCGGAGGAAGAAAATCCACCTTTACATCTGCTAATGGGACCGGATGCATATGAAAGAGTTACAGCGTATTACCGATCGCAATTGGCAGCTCTGGAAAAATGGAAAGATGTAAGTTGCTCAACAAACTATGAATAGAACAACCGGTAATGAACTTTTGAACAAAGTGAATTGAACTGTATGGCAAAACTATTTTTTCCAATACCTCTACATTTGCATTATTACGAATGTTTAAAAATCTTGAGATGGGAAAAATAGTATTAATAAGTGGAGCTTCTTCCGGCATGGGAAAAGAAACAGCCATCCTGCTTGCTCAAAACGGGTACAAAGTTTATGGTTGTGCACGGAGAATAGAAAGGATGCAGGATCTAATTTCTTTCGGAATTACTCCGATCAGAATGGATGTTACCGATGAAGCATCCATGACGCAGGGCGTAAACCAGATCCTGCAAAAAGAAGACCGAATTGACATATTGATTAACAATGCCGGATTTGGAGCATTTGGTGCATTCGAAGATGTGTCAATGAAAGACGCAAAATATCAGATGGAAGTCAATGTATTCGGAGCAGCCCGTTTAACGCAACTGGTTTTACCCCAAATGAGGCAAAACAAATTCGGAAAGATCATCAATATTTCCTCCATAGGAGGCACAATGGCTTTTCCTTTTGGTTCCTGGTATCACGCCAGCAAATTTGCCTTGGAAGCACTGAGCGATAGTTTAAGGAACGAAGTAAAACCATTTGGGGTCGACGTGGTAGTCATCGAACCCGGTGGCGTCAAATCGGAATGGGCGGATATCGCTTTGGGAAATATGCAAAAAAATTCTCGAGACTCAGCATACGCCGAATTAGGAGATAAAGTTGCACAGGTACTTACGGCCACCATCGACAAGAATGCAGAACCCAGTGTGATCGCTGAACTGATAAAAAGGGCGATTGAAGCTAAAAAGCCCAAAGCACGCTATCTTGGAGGATATATGGCAAATGCAACGCTGATTAAGTTAATGAGACTGCTTCCCGATTCGTGGAAAGATAAGCTGATAATGAGTCAGGCAAAATAAAAGAGACGGTTTTAAAACAGTTTGATAAAAAAGCGCCCGGTCGATCTTCTATATTTTCCGTATTCAGGATATACCTGCATCAGCAGATCTTCTTCGTAGGAAGATTTCAGGTAGAACAGAACCAGGAGGGCTACGGCGATCAGTAGTTTGTACAGCGAGGCGGAAAATAGTCCGTAACCGAAAGTAATGAATAAAATGCCGCTGTAGATCGGATGTCGAACGTATTTATACAAACCGTACTGCACGAGCTGGGCACTGGATTTGGGCGTGGGGAACGGAGACAGGTTGCGGTTGAGCTGGAGTAGGGCTAAGGTGGTGACTATTACTCCCACAATTGTAATGATCAATCCAATCAAGGCAATAACCGCAGGAAAATGGAATGTAATCAGCTCCATCTCAAACAGGTAGGCAACGAATAAGACACCCTGAATGGTGACATAGAAGTAATCCTTGCTACTCAACTTCATATTGTAATCAATTTTCGCTCCACTTCCCGATAATCGGCTAAAATACGGAAGTACCGGGAAATCACAACGGGCAATACAAGACTTTAGATAGCTGTTGTTCTTACATTGCGATAGCAATAACAAAACGCGATGGAATACCACACCTTAGGCCACTCCCCCATTCAGATCAGTCGCATCAGTTTTGGCTGCATGTCTCTGGGGAAAGATCAATCCGTAAACAGTCAGCTAATCAAACAGGCTTTCGATCAGGGGATCAATTATTTTGACACAGCCGATCTGTACGATAAGGGCTGGAATGAAAAGACAGTGGGCATAGCCATTAAAGATTTTCGCAAAGAGATCGTACTAGCCACCAAAGTAGGCAACCAATGGAAGCCGGACGGCTCTGGCTGGGTGTGGAATCCCACAAAATCTTACATCCTAAAGACAGTGGATGCCAGTCTGCAACGCCTGCAGACCGATTACATTGACCTCTACCAACTACACGGCGGCACCATCGATGACCCCATCGACGAAACGATCGAAGCCTTTGAACGACTCATCGAGCAAGGTAAGATCCGTTACTACGGCATCTCTTCTATCCGGCCGAATACGATCCGGGAATACGTCAGCCGCTCTAATATTGTTAGCGTCATGATGCAGTATAGCTTGCTGGATCGGCGTCCGGAAGAATCCTGTCTGGATCTGTTACAGCAACATCAGATCAGTGTACTCACCCGGGGCACTATTGCTAAAGGTTTGCTGTTAGATAAGCCGGCTACCGCTTATTTAGGCTATTCCCGGGAGGAAGTGGAACGCCTGCAACTAGTCTTACAGGCTACCGAAAATCCAACTGCTGCGGCTTTGCAGTATGTGTTCCGCCATCCGGCTGTGGCTTCGGCGGTGGTGGGGATGCGCAATCTACAACAGTTGGAGGACCTGCTAACCGGGTTTCAGCAGCAAGTTACCGTACCGGTTCTGAGGGAGTTGGCGGAGATACTTTTGCCATTGCGGTATGAGGTGCACCGGTAAACCGGCTACTTCAGAGCACTCAACTATCCAATGCTACCGCATCACTCTACCTCTTTCAAAACTAACTTATGCACCCGGATCATCTCATCAATATTATTCTCAAACCGCAGGCGGAGCAGATCCGTCAAAGCTGCTCTTTGCTCCGACGTCAGTTCTTCCTTTAGCGGGAAAGGCACTGCAGAGTAGTCAGCACTAAATTGGGTGTAGCCGACCTTCCGGACAAATCTTCCGGTCTTCGTATCGATCAGGGTAGAATGCAGGCCATAGTGCACCACTTCCTGCTTGTAAAATTTAAATATGCCCTTGGAAGGCAGGGCTCCTTTAGAGCCGGTGATCAGATCGGGCATGCCCGTCTCAAAGATGATGAACAAACCGTCATAGCCTTCGTTGGCCACAGCCTGTAAATACTTCCGGCCGACCTCCTGAATGCGCATCCCGGCTCCCACCTTGTTTAGTTTAAAGTAGGCACTCATGCGGCCCGGCAGATCAAACACCGTGAAGTTTACATTGCTAACCTGCTCAAATTTTTCCCGGATGAACTGCTGGTTAGCTTCGAGCAGATCCAGAGACATGCTGTCTTTTTTCAACTTGTTCTCCAAGGCCAGAACGCCGATCTTTCTGAAGTCGACCAGACTATCCGGCCAGTAGATCACGGCAATATTTTTCAGTCCGGATCGGGTGAAATCCATATTTTTTAGCCGACTTTCCTCGATCCAGCCATTGGAAGCTCTAATCCGTAGATCATTGGGGCCGTATGCTCCTTTCAATGCTTCCTGGCTCCAGGTGGTCAAAGCAGTCAAAACCAGGATCATAAGTATGTGAGCAAATTAAACGTATCAACTCTGATGGGGCCTTTTCGCGCTACTCTTCGTTAGAGAACCGCCTCC
>JAGQXH010000459.1 GCA_020436695.1 Lewinella sp.
GAGTTGTTATTGACCTGGGTGACAGTCAGGCTGCCGTATCCGTTTTCCCCCAGTTGGACGGTGACATTCTGGCAACTGGCCGTTGGTGCTGTATTATCAACGACCGTCACTGTCGTTGTGCAGGTAGCGGTATTTCCGGAGGCATCACTCACGGTCAGCACAAGGGTATTTGGCCCCAGGTCGGTGCAGTCGAAAGTGGTTTGGCTCAGACTCATGCTGCTGATCCCGCAATTGTCCGAAGAGCTGTTATTGACCTGGGCGGCAGTCAGGACGGCTTCGCCCTTGGTATCCAACGCCACTTCAACATCCTTGCACTGGGCTACCGGGATCGTGGCGTCTTTAATAGTGACAATGGAGGTACAAGTGGCCGAATTGCCGTTACCGTCGGATACCGTGATCTGCCGCGTAAGGCTGCCGACGTCGTCGCAGTCAAAATTCCAGCTCTGTACAACATTGTTTGGGGCGGCGGCACAATTATCACTAAAACTGGCAATGAGATCCGTGCTGGTGTACGACATGGGGTCCGATGAAGGGGTGATGTAGAAGGTCCGGTCCTGGCACAGCACCGTAGGAGGTGTATTATCTTTCACCGTAATGGTCGTCGAACAGGAAGAAGCGTTGCCTACTGTATCTGTCAGGGTGAGCGTCACGGTGTGCACGCCCAGCTCATCACAGTCAAAGGTCTGCTTGCTCAGGCTGAAACTCGCAATCTCGCCGCAGCTATCCGTTGAGCCGGCGCCCAGCTGCTGCGCCAGATCCGTCGGGATGTTGTCTACATCCACCGTGAGCGGTGTACACTGCGCTACCGGTGCGGTCACATCCTGAATGGTGAAGCTTACTGTACAGGATGGAGAGGAGGAGCTGCCATTTTCGCCGGTGAGCCCTACACCCACTTCAAATACCGTTCCGTGTGCACCACTAATGGAGGTTCCGGCTTCTGGAAACTGGCTGGCTGAAAAACTACCGCAAGCGATAGTGCCCATTATTTCGGTGGTCAGATCGGGCACCGTGACGGTGCACGAGCCGGGGTCCAAAGAAATGTTGCGATTTTGCGGGCAGGCCGTAACGACCGGTGCTATATCGTTAATCACCCGGATCGCCGTCACACAGGTGCTTTGGTTACCAGAGTCGTCTGTGACGGTAAGATAGGCTGTGTTCAGGCCGGCTTTGGCGCAATTCAGGTCGAGATCCAGGCTATAAGTCAATTCGCCGTCGCAATTGTCACTCGAACCTGCCCCTACCTGCTCGGCCAGGTCTGTCGGTACGGCACTGAGGGTTACGGTCAGATTTTGACAAACGGCTGTGGGTGGTTCGGGTTCCTCAACGGCGACAATGAAAGTACAATCATGAAATTGAATGACTCCGTCTTCGAGAGACATCCAGTGGTAGGATGCCATGTAGTGCCCACGGCCGAATTGTTGGTCTGGTATTGGACCGCTGCCGCTGTCGAGGAGCACATTTTCGTTATCTCTGATCGTATAGGTAAAGCCCTGGTTGCAGCCAAGCCCGAAAGGGGCGAGATCAAAAGACGAAAAGTTGATCATATTGTTGCAATGGTCCGGCAGGAGTTCTACCCGCAGATCGTCCCGGCAGACAACCCCATTCGCTCCCCGGGGAATGACAATAAGCTCGCAAACGCTATGACCTCCGCTGCCGTCATAGGCCCAGATCTCCATTCTTTTATTATTGCCAATGTCGTCACACGTAAGGCTGAAATCTCCGCCGTTGCGGCCCTTCAATTCATAGCCCGTCACATTGCAGTCATCCGTCGCAGCAAAATCGATCTGCTCCAATACTTCTTCCTGTGTAATACCGTCGTAGATGTACGGATCTGCTGTAGTAGGGCAATTGGTAAAGGTGGGCCGGTCTAAAAAATTGCGCTCGTCGACCGAAACGGTAAAGGAACAACTGGCCCCCGCTACCGGAATGTCCGCCAATCGCCACTCAAAAGTGGTAATACCGGGTAGCGCCATGAAGCTGTTGAGTTCGCCTGTACCTTCTGTAATGCTTGGGTTTTCCAATTCGGGCCCCACGATCCGATAGGCCAACTCGCCGCATTCATAATCGGGAAGGATGTTCGAAATTTCTGCTTCGCAGCCATCGGCAGCGAGCTCCACCTGGACATTGTCCGGACACCTCGGCGCTATCTGCACCGGATCGACGGTCACGGTAAAGGCGCAGCTTTGCGTTTCCTCCACATCTTCGGCGTTGGTGTAAGTTGCCGTATAGATCACGATGCTGGTACCGAAGGCAAAGGTATCCCGGTACAATTGGTCGTTGATGGGGTAGTTTTGTGTGGTATCGATACTGTTGTCCGGCCGGATGATGTAATAATCCCCCTGGCTATTGCAGGCCGGTTGGGATTGCGGCTCGAAGTCCGGAAAGTAGGCCTCTCCTTCGTAGTGATAGAGCAGGTTCTCGCCAATGATCGGCAGGCAATCGAATGGTTGCACGGTAATGGAAGGTGGGCAGACCAGGGTACTGACCGGCCCCTGCTCGATCTCTACGGTGAACTCGCATTGGCTCTGAGAAAACCCATTATCCGCCTGTAGGCTATAAGTATAAGAATTGCCTATGTCCGAACAATCGAAGTGGGTACCGTAACTCCACGGATTATCGCCCGGTGAGTCCTGTACCTCGCGTATCCTCAGATCCAGCGGCAGGTCGTTGGGGTCATAGCTGCTATCGTCGGCATCTTCCGGACGGAGTGTTTCGGTATCCCCCGAGATATAAACGGTCACATCTTCACAGCTCGCGACCGGTGCGTCGAGCAGATCCGCATTGAGTTCAAAGCGGTAGGTAACCCGGCCGTTATCAGGAGATCTATCCGTACCATTTCCATCTTTTTTTTCAGAATGAGACATGATCGCATAGGGGTTCAGAAAACTTCCGCCGCCACCGCCGCCTTCGTATTGGGAACCGTGGCCGCCCCCGGAGTAGCCGCCGCCGCCGCCACCGCGTACGTACAAAAAGATATGGAAGCCAACGCCGCCGCCGCCGTAGCCGTCGCCGCCACGAATTCTTATGCCAGAGTGGGTATTGCCGCCGCGTCCGCCTTCGATCCCGCCGTATTCACCGGTGGCTCGATTGAATCCTCTGGGGTTAAAACCGCCGCCGCTGCCGCCGTAGCCATCTAAGCCTCCGACTGCATATTCCGAACCTGGGTCACCATTCTGCCCGCCCTTGCCCGCAGTTATTCCTTTGCCGTCGGTACCGTTGATGCCGGCGTTGCCGGGTTTGCCGGAGGAAGATTGGGCGCAGCCCCCGGGTGCATAAGCACCACCACCGCCGCCGGCCACTGCCAGCAGGACCCAGCAAGTCGTATCCTGCCAGGAGACGCTAGGCACTTTATAATTAGTATCATCATAGGTTTTTATACAGTCTTCCCCCATAATGGCGCCCGGTGCACGATATAGAACAGCCGTTCCACCACCACCACCGGCGCCTGCCAAACCACCGCTGGTGATGCTGCCGCCTTCCTGCCCGACAATGAAACGGATGGTCCCTCCGGGCTTTAGCTCCCCAAGTCCGTCGCCAATGGCGAAAGCAGCGGTTACCCGGGCGCCGTTACCTCCCGGTTCGGTACAGATGAACTGTATCTTGCGTTTGCCGCCGTCGCCGCCGGTCAGATAGAAACTGAGCTGGTTGTATCCGGAAGCAGGATCCAGATCCGAGGGGATAATGAAGTCCTGAAATTTGCTATTGTTGTCATGTCGGATCTCGTAGGTGCCCCCGTCGGCCGTGAGGTTGTCTTGCCCGTAAAGTGGAAGGTAAATACTGAGCAACAGACAATAACAGAATGATCTTGCACTTGATTTTAATAATACTTTCATGCTTATCGTTTTCATGCTTTCCAACAGAAGCTTATCAATCATATCCGACTGGCCATAGCCATCCGCAGCTACAGTAGGTGCAAAGGCAGGCCGGTCTGCAGTGGCTTGTTAGAGCGATATAGACTATTGAGATCGTGTATCAGGTTTTGAAGACGGTAATGGGAAGGGGCAGTAATTTCGAATACCTGTTAAATGAGAGCAGGTGTCGAAGCATTGTATGGCAAATATAGCCGCAAAGGGAGGGAATAATCTGGTCATCCTGGGGAACAAACTGGTCAAAATGTGTAGAATACGCATTAGTGATTCTATCTTTGGGAAAGAAAGCAAAGGAACGTGATCCTGGCCTCGGTGAACATTCAATAAGCTAAATGGCAGGCATGAAAAGATGCAATATCCTGGTGGTAGTCCTGGCTATTTTCTGGCATTCGACTAACTTACCGGCTCAGGGGAATACCCACAAAGCCGATTCGATCCGGATATACCAACTTGGTGATCGGGCTTTCTCTTTGAGCGCAAGCCGACCAGACAGTGCGCTTCTGCTAGCAAACGAGGCCTTGCAACTGGCCCAACAGGTCCGTGATTCCCAGGCTCAGGTAAGCCTCTGGCGGATAAAGGGTGTGGTGCATTATGGCCAAAAACGTATGGACGAGGCCTATGACGATTTCGAACGTTCCTATCAACTGGCCCGGCAGATCCACTTCCGGGAAGGCCGCCTGCTGATCAATTTGGGAAATGTGGATTTTTATCGGAAAGACTATGAAAAGGCGCTGACAAAATACCGGCAGGCCTTAAGCCTCAGCGAGCAGCGGGATACGATAGTCTGGATGGATGCATTGAATAACATCGGGAGTATACATTCCCGATTGAGGGCATTTCAACAGGCCGCAGATACGTTCCGGCTTAGTCTTTCCCTACAGCGGGCGCTTGATAATCAACGGGCGCAACTGCCGACCCTGATCAATCTCGGGGAAGCCTACCGCAAGATGAACCAGACAGAAAGTGAAGTGGCCACTTTTGAGGAAGGCCTGAAAATAGCTACTACGCTACAGGATTCTATTTGGATAGCTACCTTCTTCACCCATATAGGGCAGGCCTATTCCAACCGGGCTTTTTATGTCCAGAGCCTGGAAGCCTGGCAGCAGGCTTTATCCATTTACACGGATCTTGGTGATTCTCTCGCGATAGCGCGAACCTTTCATAGTATGGGTATTGTACAACAGGACAACGAACGTTATGAATCGGCGATCGATTACTTCGAAAAAGCCCTTTCCATCTATACTCAAAAAGCAGATATCCGGGGGCAGGCTACCTTGTTGAATTCTATCGGACGAAACTTCCTGCAACGACAACAACACGGTCAGGCTTTAGACCACCTCTATCGCTCGATCCGGCTATATCGGCAGATCGGTAATCGTACGAGTATCAGCTATCCGTTTTACAATCTGGGCGAAAGCTACGAGCAGCAGGATCAACTGGATTCTGCTGCAAGCTATTTAAATGCAGCCCTTGAAATTGCAGACGGCCAGGCCGACTTCTATCTCCAATCTCTGGCCTTGACCAAGCTCGGCCAGGTTGTACAAAAACAGGATGATTTGCTAAAGGCAACCAAGCTCTTCAAAAAGGCCATTGCGGTAGCAGGGATAGAGGGCATGCGTCAGGAAGAACTGGATGCCACCTGGCAATTGTACCAGGCGCTGAAACAACAGAACCGGCCTGGGGAAGCATTGGAATATATGGAACGGCATCACGCCTTGCGGGATTCCTTGTTTAACGAAGAAAGTACCAGGAAGATCGCTCAGCTCGAAGCTCGCTATGCTTTCGAACAGGAAAAAAAAGCGATAAGAGATCGAAACGCAGCCGAAAAAAGAGAACTGGACGAGCAGATCCGGCAACAACGCACCTGGCAAAGCCTGTTGGGGAGTGCATTGATCTTAAGCATGCTGGCGCTGTTTTTCCTATATCGTTTCCGACGTTTTCGCAGAGCTTCGGCCCTGGAGCAGGAACGGTTGAACAATCGGATCAACCTGCAGAAGCTGACCTTCGAACAAAGTGAGCGCGAACGCCTGCAGGAGATAGACGCTTTCAAATCGCGCTTTTTTGCCAATATTTCTCACGAATTGCGTACGCCACTGACTCTTATTTTGGGACCAGTACACCGCCTTTTAAGGAAAGGCAGACTGGATCTGCAGGAACGTATGCAGTTGCAACTCGTCCGGGAAAATGCCGATTTTCTGCTAAAGCGGGTGAACGAAATACTGGACCTGACCAAATTTGACGCCAGGCAGATGCAATTGCAGCAAACGCCCACCCGGTTTTACGATTTCTGCAAACGGCTGGCCGCCAACTTTGAAAGCTTCGCCCAACAAAAGCGTCAACAGTACGTCTTTGATTATCGTCTGGATAAGGATTTGAATATTCTGTTGGACCAAAGTAAATTCGCTCACGTTTTTAATAATATACTGGCCAATGCCATCAAATACACGCTCGAATCCGGGCACATTGCCGTCTCCCTGTACGAGCAGAAAAGGAGCGGTGCCGGCCGCCTGGTGCTGGAAGTGAAGGACGACGGTATGGGTATCCGGGAAAAAGACCTGCCCCATGTCTTTGATCGTTTTTATCAAGGTGATCAGGGCGAGAATAGAGCCGGTGGTTCCGGCATTGGGTTGGCACTCAGCCGGGAAGTCGCGCAAGTCATGCAGGGGGAGATTAGAGTAGAAAGTAGCTGGGGCGCAGGTAGTATTTTTTATTTTGAATTTCCTTACCGGGAAGTGATGAGGGTAGTGCCGGAGGCAGACAGGCAGGATACCAGCATGGCGCAGGTCGATCTGGAAGCTGCTCTACCGCCGGAGGCCTCAGAGCAGGAACGGCCCGGTATCATGGTAGTAGAAGACAACAAGCAATTGCGCGACTATCTGCAACTCATTCTTCGTGACCACTATCATGTAACCACAGCTCAAAATGGTGTGGATGCCTTGAAAAAACTATCCGACTGGAAGGGCAAGCTAATTGTTTCCGATGTGATGATGCCGAAGATGGACGGGTTTGAATTGTTGAGCAGGATCAAAAATTCTGACCGCTACCGCCATCTGCCCGTTATCATGCTGACGGCTCGCAGTGAGATGAAGGATAAGCTCAAAGCCTTGCGGATTGGGGTGGACGACTATTTGCTTAAACCTTTCGTGGAAGAAGAGTTGATTTCCCGGATACAAAATCTGTTGCGCAATGGGAA